>DATESH010000114.1:0-5223 GCA_035270965.1 Methanocorpusculum sp. | reverse complement strand
ATCTATGCCGGCTTCGATTGCTGCCTGATAACTCATCGGAGCGATACCGCTCGTTGAGTGACTGTGAAGACAAATGGGGATATCGATTTTGTCTTTGATTCCAAGGATGAGGTTTCTTGCTTCCTCTGGCATGATGAGTCCGGCCATGTCTTTGATGCAGATTGAGTTACAGCCAAGACTGTAGAGTTCCTCTGCCATTTTGACAAAACCGGCATTACTATGGACTGGACTGGTAGTATATGATATAGTGCCCTGAAGGTGGTTTCCGGTGTCGAGGACGGCGGTCATTGATCTCTGCATGTTTCTGATATCATTGAGTGCATCGAATACTCTGAAGACACGAATCCCGTCTTCGGATGCGGAATAGACGAATTTATCGACGACGTCGTCAGGGTAGTGACGGTATCCTACGAGATTCTGCCCGCGAAGGAGCATCTGGATTGGCGTTTTTACAAATATTTCGCGAAGAGTCCGGAGACGTTCCCATGGATCGTCATTTAAGTACCTGATACAGGTATCGAACGTTGCCCCGCCCCATGCTTCAACGGACCAGAAGCCCGCATTTTCCATTTCGCGGGCGAGGGCGAGCATATCATCTGTTCGCATACGCGTTGCAGCCAGCGACTGATGGGCGTCACGAAGCGTTGTGTCGGTAATATTCAGTTTTTTCATAATGTCTCCCATTCTCATTCGAGTTATCTAAACCTTTATTATTTTGGAGTGAAGAGTTAAAAAAGTAGTCTCTTAGGTAATACCAAAGAGAAGATTATGGAAAGGGAACGGAGTATATATCATTACCCTCTACTGTTGCGGTATTTCCAGATACTGTCAATGTACCTGCGTTAGAGAGCGTCCCATTATTATCAATATACATCCCGCCCCCATATCCTGCGGAGTTCCCGGTTACTATCAATGTACCTTTGTTATCGATTTTGAGCAATCCACCATCATCAATATAAATCCCGCCCCCGTTTCCATCAGTATTTATATTGTTTATTACGGTAAGTTTTCCCCCATTAATACTCACTGGGGCCCCATATGCAATCACAACTGCAGGTTTAGAAGCAGGCGTATTCTGTCCATCCCCATCTATAACAAAATCCCCTTCAACGATATCAAGGCCTTTCCGTTCTTGTTTATCGACATACCCAAAAATAAGTAATGATCCGGTATAACCGGGAGCACGTATAAAATTTCCATTACCCCGTATCAGAATTTGTAATCCCGATTCATCATGCGTGGCAAGAGAAACTATCTTATCAGTGGATATTTCGAGAGGGCTTGCGATAATGATTGGTCTGCTATTCTTAAACACAAAATGGGTTTCACCCTTTTGACCTTTATCATCATCCTGAGGACCCTTACCATTACCATGCCATAGAGAGGCTGCGTCATCAGCTGTATTGTAATAGGCGTGATACCAGTTATTAATATCCGTCGCCAAAGCTTGAAGAGAGGCATAACCGTCTGAATTATACATAAACCCCGGATCATCCACAATAGTACTACCTTCGATAGTAGTGTCATTATTGACCCTCCCGCTGAAGACAAGAGCAGTAATCCCGTCGGAAAAATTCCCGACAATATTCACATAGGTTACATTTTCATTAAAACGGTAAACTTTACACGGATCACAATCCGAGCTAAATGAAGTCCCGGTATCGGTATAGACAGTGTATGACAGAAGATACGGAAGATCCTTGCCGGATACCGGCATTACAACAGCATAACCAGTATCATTGACCTCAACGGTAAACCCGACAACTTTGTGTTCAAGTGTCTCAAAAGAGCCGACTCCGCTTATTACAGACAGAGTAACAACTGATATAAGAACAACGGACAGGGCGATTAATAGAGATGTCCCGATCACAGTTGAAACCCCGGCGTTCTTTTTTGTGTGCATAATTCAGAATAGGATGCCAGGGATATAGTATTTTGGGAGGCCGGATGACACCAGCGCCAATATTATTCCGGCAGCAGAAAACTATGCTGATTTATGCATAGAATTGAATTTTTCGGTTTAATTACACGTTTTATGACAGGTCATGAAGATTAAACTGAGAGTGTCCCCACTAAGTGGGAATGAGCCGGAGTAAGTAAGAGCTGATATGGTATATTTATCAAAATAGACAGTATTTCAAGCAAATAGTGTGCGCGCATCCAATTTATTTTGCGATTTATCATCTCTGAGTGGAGACGATAAGAACGGGATTTGTGCGTAGACACATGAGCAGAGAATAGTCCTTCAGGAAATCACGTATAATCTGATGCGGCAGATTAACGCCCCCGCACATGTTTTTCTTCTTTTTTCTCATTTATCGAAAAAATGAACGTTACTGAGGGAATGAAGCCACCAACACCCTCATTTCTGCGAAATCGGGTTTCATCAGCATGAAGGAGCGGTGATTTGAGATTGTCGCCAAATGTAATAGTACGATCTATTTCAGGGGAAAATTACACAGTAATTTTTCGATGACAGTGCGGGCATAAATTTACGTCAGCCTGATGTTCAGTAATCTGGCACGAGTATAGGAGGATTTCAATATTTGACGACGTCGTAAGGGAAGTGACAATATCCAACGAGATTCTGCCCGCAAAGAGTCAGGAGACGAAACCATGAGACATCGTTTAAGTATCTAATACAGAAATCAAGGTTCCCCCATGCTTCTATGGACCAGAAGCCCGCATCCTCCATTTAATAGGTGAGGGCGAGCATATCCTCTGTTCGCATACGCGTTGCAGCTAGTGACTGATGGGCGTCACGAAGCGTTGTGTCGGTAATATTCAGTTTTTTCATAATATCTCCCATTCTCATTCGAGTTATCTAAACCTTTATTATTTTGGAGTGAAGAGTTAAAAAAGTAGTCCCTTGAGTATAGAACCAAAATAATTAATATCCAGATTCTTTGTGAATCTGATGAGATGGATTACGACCAACTGGGAAGATCATCATCTATAGCCTGATCTGTAGTGGGGGTAACACTTCCCGACCCTGATACGGGATTGAATTGAGATGTAATTCCATTCCCAGAAGTTGTAGATCCTGCTTCAGCATAATAATTATCTCCCAGTTCTGTTGCAGAATTGCCCGTAATCGGTATATTATGATAATCCAATATACCTCCATCTGAATTGTAAATACCCCCGCCATTCTTTGCTGCGTTACTGAGAATATTCCCACTGTAAAGCTCAAGGTAACCCACATTAAATATCCCACCCCCATTTTCAGTAGCAGAGTTCCCAGTGATACTACCACCAGTCATCGTTATACTCCCCCCATTATCAACATAAATACCCCCGCCATAATCCGCTTTATTATTAGCTACAATTAAACTAGCCGCAACACTCAAGGTCCCAGCATTATAGATACCTCCGCCTTCCCCACCCTCATTAATTCCATTAATCACAGTAAGTATCTCATTGATAGATAACGTCGCCCCGTTTTCAATTACAAGAAGGGGAGCACTTCCTACCTGATTCGTACCATCTAAAACAATTTGCACCGTGTTGGATGATAGGGTGCCTGTTTCTATAACAAGCAATGCCCCGGTATAACCAGGAGCGCGACTGATTGTTATATTATCTTTGCCATTTGCTAACAACACTGAACTCCACCCATCTGTGATGGAGAGTATATTATCAGAACCCATTATCTCAGGAGTGAGGATAATGGGTTGGTCACCAACAACAATATCTCTGAATAAAAGAAGGGAATTGCCATTGATAAGATCAGCGGTACCGTTTTTCCACGCATTAAGTGAATCGACAAACGCACTAGCATTTGCATAGGGTTCACTCCCCACCACATAATATTCCCCACCTCCACTTGGATCATAGACCACAGTTTTATTAATGACCTTCCCACTGAACACAAGAGCAGTCATCCCGTCGGTAAAATTTCCAGCGATATTGATACGGGTTACATTTTCATCGAAGTTCGTAATGATTTCCCCTGACAAGACATTTGAAACATTCTGAATATACCCATTATCCAAATAAACTGTATATGACTGAAGGTATGGGAAATCCTTCCCGGATACTGGGGTAACAGTTGCCGTATCGTTATCATTCACCACAACCGTAAACCCGACCACTTTATTTTCAGCAGGGATAAAAGAGTTGATTCCGCTCATTACAGACAGAGAAACAACCGATATAAGAACAACAGAAAGGGCAATGAGAAGTATTGTCGCAATCACCGGAGTGAGTCCATTATCCTTTTTTATATACATAAAAATCCTACGCTCTGTGAGATAAATTAGTTTGTGAATGGGGACCATTGAATGAGGTCACAATTTGGATGCCTGTACCAAATGAGCATGTTGATGAGCAGCATGTGAGGAGAAATTTTAGATTATGTGTGGTTTCTTTAATCCAAAAAATATCAGACCCTTCTTCCCGACCCTCACACCAGAAGCACCGCATACAAAATCCCCGCGATAACCAGCATCAGAAAATCAGATTTTCCGGGAAAGAACACCGGAACAAATGTCCCACCCGAAATGTAACCCCGCCTTGCCAGAATCCCTGACTGGGAATTTGACCGGCCAAGCGAAAGAAAAAGAAGCCCCATGGCAAGAGAAGGAACCCGGAAAACAGAAAACTTCTGCCCCTTTATCTTCAGCGCTGACTTCATATGAGAAAAATCAGATTGTATCTCAGATAGTGCCTGGATGGAAAACTCGGCAGCAAGTCCCAGGTCAAAGCCGGTTTTCTTTCCAAACATCCAGACAAAAAAACTCATAAAATCGCCGAAAACAAGAGATGCCGAAAACCAGAAAGCCAGGAGAACCAGAACGAAGATCTTCGCTCCATAGAAAACATCACCACCGGAAAAATACAAAACAACCGAGGGAAACAGACCGACAAGTACTGAGGTTAGCAGAACCGCCTTCCATGATTTTTTTGCAAACGTCGTCTTCGCGGCAAAGACAAGCCACCAGAAAAAAACAACCGCAGCTCCGGAAGTGCTCACAAAGGAAAGAACCGAAAGCAGCACAAGCGTGAGAAGACGGAGACGGATATCACTCACGATGTAAAACCCCTGCTGCGACTTTCCATCGGAGACCGGATGGAACGTATTCCACCTCATGGGAAAAGACAATCGTAATCCCCCGGCGGTTTTCGATTAACGTCGTCAGAACATCTTTCGCAGAAGAATCAAGCGAGGCATACGGCTCATCCAGAATGAGAAGATCGGAATCTTTGGCGAACACACAGGCA
>DATESH010000113.1:0-3640 GCA_035270965.1 Methanocorpusculum sp. | reverse complement strand
TCTATACTGCAAATTGACTCGAAGGCGACTAAGCCAATTACGACAATAATTGCGTATAGTATATCCATGAAATCCAAATTGTATTGGACTCATCACAATATAAATATGTGTTGTTTTCCGGCCAAACAGATATTATAGGATTCGAAGACAATCTATGGTACTCATTCAATGAACATCTTTTCAAAATCCAGTTCTGCATACTGCAGATTTATTGATGAGACCGCGGCATCTCTTGTATCGGCTGAGTCTATAGAGGATGCCGCAAAAATTATTGGCAGAGCTCTATCTGCCTACACGGTTTTTGATTTACAGTATATCGGCGGTTATCTTAAATGCGAAGCTGATCGTCTCCCGGACCCATACAGAAAAGCTTACAGACCGTATTGTATGGATTTATTTGATCAGTACCATGCATTAATGCAGGAGTATCGGGCAGGGATTGTCTGTGCAGGTCCTTTTCCGGACAGGGATCTCTGGAAAAAATATTGGGAAGGTGTTCCAGAATACTGTTTTATGGAAGCCGGATCTTCAGACAATCCGCGACCCACCCAGAATCATCCTCTCTCAAAGTTATTTTATCGTCTGGTTTTTGCCTATGTAATGTTTGTAAAGGGGGGATGTGGTCACCCGGTCGGAATGCCGTTTCCCGGCGGGCTGAAAATCCGTCAGGTTGGAGCTGTCATCTACTGTCCTCTCCGTGATAAAGAAGAAGACCTCCCGCAGGCGTTATGCAACTACTGTTCGGCAAAACAGGATCCTGATTATTGAACCAGGAAATTTTCTAAGACAAATACTATTTAGTAGTAAACCTAAAATCACTCCACTTATGTTGGAAGAACTCACCTCCACCATTGAATTCCAGATGAGCCTGCTCCTCTTCGTTGCTCTGGGAGGATACCTCCTCGCGACGCGGATTCATCAGTCAGCAGTTATCGGGGAAATTCTGGTGGGTTTGCTTGTTGGTCCGAGTGTTCTCGGACTCATTACCTATACGGATTTTGTTCAGAGTCTCGCAGGTCTTGGCGCAATCATATTGCTGTTTGTAATTGGATTTGAGTTCGAATTAAGAGATATCACCAATTGGAAATATTTTGTTATTGCTTCCGTGGGCGTCATTATACCCTGGATTGGCGGATATTTTACTTCGGTTTTCTTTGGAATGGACTTTTTCAGTGCCATATTCATCGGAACCGCTCTGACTGCCACAAGTATTGCGATTACAGCAAATGTTTTGCGGGAGATGGGCATACTCCATCACTCGTTTGCAAAAGCGATAATTGGTGCTGCGGTCATTGATGATATCTTAAGTTTGATAGTACTCTCCATCTGCACGGATCTTGCATCCACAGGCTCTATTGCACCTCTTTCAGTGGTACTGACCATAGTGAAGGCATTCGGTTTCGTTATTATTGCTGCCGGTGTTGGTGTGAAACTAATCCCATGGCTGATTACGAAGATGGATGAAACAAAAATTGCCCGAAAGTTTCCCGAGTTTGTGTTCATCTTTGCAATGATGATTGCTTTCTTCTATGCTATGATGGCAGAAGCTGTTGGGATTTCTGCAATTGTAGGTGCATTTCTGGCGGGGATATGCGTGAACCGTGTTAGTTTGAAACATAGTCTGGATATTAAGACCGGGTCTGAGTATCTGTATATTATCTTCGCCTCGATATTCTTCGTGTCACTGGGTATTATCGCAGATTTGCGTTACATTACCTCGGATATGATATTGTTCATCGTGATTCTGACATTAGTCGCCATTGTTACGAAGGTAATCGGATGTGGTCTGCCGGCAAAGTTAATGGGTATGAACTGGAGGGATTCGGCAGCTATTGGATTTGGAATGATGCCGCGCGGAGAAGTTGCGATGATTGTCGGTTTAATTGCCCTGGCACATTACCAGGAGATGGCAGATGCAGCTTTGGACCCATTGGTGGCTGAGAATCTGCTCACGCTCGGAAACGAGGTGTTTATTGCAATCGTGGTAGTTTCACTGATTACAACGATAATTCTCCCAATGATTTACACAGTTCTCTTATCCAAAGAAAAAAAGCCGAAGCCCGATGTCTGCAAGCAGAACCCGGAGACTTAGACTCTTCTCTTTTTATTTAGTGCTGCTTTATTTACCGGGGGTATTCCTCTGTTTGGAATGAGATCCCCGATGAGGTCCTTTCGTCCGGCTTTTAAGAGTCCTGACACGATGAGGTCATACTGTTTTGGATCTTTCCACTGAAGGAATGCTCTCTGAATGAGTTTCTCACCGCCAAGAGGAACATACACTTTTTTGCCGGTTAAGGGATTGAGTCCCGTGTAATACATTGCAGTCGAGAGAGTCATCGGGACCGGAGTGAAGTCCTGAACCTGCTCGGTGTACATATTCTTCTCTCTTAGATAGAGAGCGAGGTTGACCATATCTTCTATTCTGCATCCGGGGTGGGATGACATAAGATAGGGAACAAGGTACTGGCGTTTCGGTTTGTCTTTCTGAAGGGCATCAAACCGTTTGCAGAATTTATCAAAGACTGCGTGTCCGGGTTTGTTCATAAGCGTCGTAACACGATCACTGATATGTTCGGGAGCGACTTTGAGATGACCGGAGATGTGGTGTTCTGTGAGTGCCCAGAGATAACTATCCCCCTCTTCTGTATCTGGAACAAGGTCATACCTGATTCCCGAACTGATGAAAACGTGTTTGACTTTTCTCATTGCCGAAACATCCCTAAGGAGTGAGAGCTGCTCGGTTGTACCCATTTTCATGGATGGGCAAGTCGTACAGTTTTTGTCCAGGCAGGCCCCTGTCTTATCCCATTTTTCACAGTGGCAGGCATACATATTCGCCGAAGGTCCGCCTAAATCGGAGATGGTTCCTTTGAACTCCGGCATTTTTGTAATCGTTTCCACCTCTCTTAGAATGGATGCTTCGCTTCGCGAAACTACTTCTTTTCCCTGGTGGTGAGTGATTGCACAAAAAGAGCAGGCGCCAAAACACCCGCGGTGAGTTGTAATGGAAAACTGAATGGGGGTGAGTGCGGGAATCGGTTCAGTGTAAACGGGGTGCTGTTTTCTGGCATAGGGAAGCTCGTAGATTGTGTCAAGTTCTTCTGATGTCAGAATACGTGCCGGAGGATTCTGGACGATGACAGTTTTCGGATGTGGCTGGATTAGCGTATCTCTTGAGAGATACTGGATTTTGAATGCCTCAGCATATGTTTTTTTATCTTCAACTGCAGGGTATGCCGGAAGTATTGTTCCTGCAGGCGGGTTTTCCCGGAATTCTGCTATACTTATTGTATAGCAAGTCCCGTTGATATTTCTGAGGTCTGCAATTTTTTCGCCTTTTTTGAGGCGTGATGCTATTTCGATGAGCTGAAGTTCGCCCATTCCATAGACGAGAAGTGAGGCGGGAGCGTCTGCAAGTATCCCCTGTCGGACTGAATCGCTCCAGTAGTCGTAGTGAGCGAGACGTCTGAGACTTGCCTCGATACCCCCGATAATTATCGGGGTATCTTTGAACAGACGGTGGAGAGTATTTGTGTATACAATAGTGGTTTTATCCGGGCGGGTGGGTTTTCCTCCGGGTGAGTATGCATCGTCGTGCCGGCGTCTGAGTGCCGGGGTGTAGGCACTCACCATCGGATCA
>DATESH010000112.1:0-4345 GCA_035270965.1 Methanocorpusculum sp. | reverse complement strand
AACCTAATTTGCACATTTAAGAGAGCTAGGAGTTAGTAAAAATGGTAAGAAAGCCAGCACGAATGTATTGTAAACTTGCCAAAAAGGCATACTGCCGCCGTGAATACATGGGTGGTGTGCCAGGCATAAAAGTTGTAGCGTTTGATATGGGAAATCTCACGGATGAGTTCCCGGTAGCAATCCATCTTGAAGCCCTTGAAGGCTGTCAGATTCGTCACACTGCACTTGAAGCAGCACGTATCAATATGAACAGACGTCTGATGGATGATATCGGAAAGAACAACTTCCACTTAAAGATTAGAACATACCCGCACCACGTTCTCCGTGAACACAAACAGGCAACAGGCGCCGGTGCAGACCGTGTGTCTGAGGGTATGAGACTTGCATTTGGAAAAGCAGTTGGAACTGCCGCCCGCGTTGCACCAAGACAGCGTCTTTTCACTGTCTGGACAACCTCACAGTATATTGATGCCGCAAAGGATGCACTCCTTCACAGCGGATATAAACTTCCAACTCCAATCCGAATTGTAGTTGAGAACTAAGGCTTTTTGCCAAAGCTCTCAATTTTTGATACTTTTTTTCTAAAAAAGAAAAAAATAATCTTGTTTTATCCCATTATAAAACTTACAAATGAATTAACTATTTTCTGGAAATCCGGCAGGCTTTCCTTCAGCACTAATTTACCTCCTGTATCTACCTGATTTAGGACATTCGGGATGATCAAACGCGGCTGATTCATAATCTTCATGTCTAAATAACTTAGGATAACTACCAGATGATCCTGGGCAATACCCGTTCCCGATATCCCGGGAGATGCTCCACTGATGACAACGGGTTTCCCCTGTAATACCTGTCCCTCTGTTGGACTAACAGGTCTCGATAGCCAGTCAATCAGATTTTTCAAATTACCCGGAAAAAAATGGTTATATTCCGGGGTGAAAAACCAGAGGCCGTCTGCTGACTTAACTTTCTCGCGAAGCCGGGTCACTGCCTCTGGCGGCGGGTATTCCAAATCTTCATTAAACAACGGGAGATTACCTCCATCCACAATCTCCATAATTACGCTCTGTGGCAGCATCTTTGCCGCTTCGCTGGCTAACTGACGATTAAACGATCCGGTCCGGAGAGACCCGACTACTGCTAAAATCTTCATAACCGGGTAATTGACTATCCGGCTGACATTAAGGTATTTGTCAGGGTAATTTAGATACCGAAAAAAAGGAGAAATCAGAAGAACATATCGAGAGTGGTCTTCCGCGACTTCGTTGGATCGAACTCGTCCCAGTCCCATCCCAAAGCATCAAAAATCCGGTTCAACGGTGCCTGAATCGTTTTCTCGAGCATTGTCTCCCAGTCTATCTCAAATGCCCCGTCCGGGAGCTGGTCGGGATACTCAAAACACAGAACATCCGTATTCGGGTATTTATCCGGCACGAGGCTCCGCTTAATGTAAAGCCTCTTTGGTTTACTGCCCCGCTTGAAATCCGTTCCTAGATGTTCATTTGAGTAAAGGGCACCCCTGCCGTGTGAATCCAGATGTACGTAGTCATCCAGCGACTTGTTGATCCCGCTTGGGATGCCGGCTTTCTCCAGCGGGCATCTCCCTGCCCTGTACATGCTCAGGACCTCGGGGAGATACTCCAGAATGTCTTCCTTTCCGTTTCCCTCAAGAATCATCTCCAGCACACGCTCCTGCACTTCTCGGGTAATCTGTGCCGAGTCGGAACGCTTCATCTCGAAACCGGTTATATCAATATTGTCGACATCCTGCCCCTCTTTCCAGATAAGGTGCCCGGCATACCGCTTCTTTGCCCCGCCTTGGAAAAATCTCCGGTAGATTTTCTCAAACTTAATCGAAAAGTAACTCACATCGGCTCCGAGGGTTTCCTTCGAGAACGCCTGGTAACTCGCGTTCAGTTCCTTTTCAATAACGCGGGCGGCATTCATTGTCTCTTCAAGAGACATAGGGGGAATCTGGACAAAACATGAATCCGTATCTCCGTAAATCACATCATATCCGCGTTTCGTGATGATTTCTTTCGTGTGTTTGATGATTGCGCGGCCGACCGACGTCACCGCAGCCCCGATATCCCGGTCATACAGCCGGAACCGGGAAAAACCTGAAACGCCGTAGTAGGTGTTCATAATCACTTTCAGGACGTTCTGCTGCATGTCATACATTGTGTATTCATCCGAGCCGTAGGGGAAAGTGTTCCTGAGCTTTTTGCGGTCATCCCGCTCCTTCATTAGTTCGCTTATGATAGACCTTGTCAGCCCGTCCGGGGATTTTTTGAACCGTATTCCGTTTGGGGCGTGAATCTCGCCATCCGGTGACTTCGTCTCCTGCGAGGCATTCAGGGTCATCATTGCCATTGGATAAAGGGACTTCAGATCCAGAACGATGACGTTCTCTCTCACACCTTTGCTTGGGTCAAACACCGTCGCTCCTTCAAACTCCTCCCCGACTGCGTTTCCTTTGGACGGGAGAACATACTTTCCGGACGCTTTCCTGAGGATATAGATGTCGATGACATTCGACGAGTTCAGGGTTTTATCCAGCGGGCAGCCGACATATCTGGCAACCTCCTGATAGAACTCGATGATGTTGTTCTTTTTGTTAATCGCGACACATAACTCAACATCCTTGAAGTTGTATTCAACCATTTTCAACGGGTTCGTGTTCCAGAGATCGCCGAGGGTTCCGGTGTATCGGACTTTGGTTTCGCCGAGTTCGTCTTCTGCTATGGCGTCCAGACGATACGACTCTTTCTGGCTCCCCTGCATCTTCTTGTAGGCGGCAAGAAGGTCGAAGATGACCCGGCCCCGCATCGCGTTTCTGTCGGTCATTCCCGGGAGACGGGCAAACACCTCCTGTTTGAATCCGAGAACTTCGACACGTTTCAGAATGTATGCCGCGTCGAACTCGATGAAGTTCCAGCCGGATAAAATATCGGGATCCTTTTCCTTGATGTAGCTGATGAATCCTGCGAAAAGGTCTCTCTCGGAATCATACGTGAGGATGGTATGTTCTTCCGAGAAACAGCCGTTTGCAAGCGGCTTTGCTGTGGAAAAGTCTCCCCGTGTCGTTCCCTGGAGGTAGAATGTTGTGTAATGCTCATCGAAAGAGTCGTAGCAGGTTATGCAGTTGACCAGATCCCGTTCGGGTTCCGGAAAACCATTCCTGTCCTCGCATTCGATATCGCACATACATACACGTGGTCTGGAGATGACGGTCGCCGGAGAGATTTCTGTGTAGGAACATTCGTCAGAGGGTGCCGAAACGCCGCCGGTGAGCCCGGTGTCAATCAGGAACCGGGTGGCAAACGGGATGTCGGCTTCAAAATGATGGTAATTATCCCTGACGTTTCTGACGTCTGTCGGCTTCTCTGTGTAAATACGTCGGAGGGGATCTCCTTTGATGGAAATTCCCCTGTCCTGGGTTACATCGAGTTTGTTGCCGTGTGGAAGGTCTGCTTCGCTTTCCCATACCCAGAAGTACGGACGAAATCCGGTGACTTTGAGTTGGTGGGCGGTTCCGTCCGCCTCCCTCCCGAATATGTGTACAACAGGGCCTCCCGGGGCGTTTGAGTATTCAGCCTGGTTGATGGCAATCTCCATCTAAACTCTCCTGCAAAGCCCCTGCAGAAATTCTGCAGCGGCGAGGAACTTCTCCTTTTCCCACGGGTCGAATTTTATACTTTCATCTATTTTTGAGCCGTTTCTGGTGACGAATGCGGGAAGTCCGAGCGAGCATCCTTCTATCCCGTAGGCACCGTTTGCCGGGAGAGAGCAGATGATTTTTCTGCCTTTCTCGATTTTATCCAGCATGGAGACGATGTGGTATGCGGGTCCGAATACTGTGCCGGTTTTTCCTTTGATAATCGGCATGGATGAGCCGCGGAGACCGGTGAGGATTTCCTCCCGGACTGTGGGAGGGACTTCGATTCCTAGTTTTGAGAAGAGCGGGACCTGATGTTCGCCGTGTTCACCGAGGACGATGCCTTTTTTATCGATTCCCATGTTGTGCAAAGCAAGGGTGAATCGGCTGCTGTCAAGAAGTCCGCCGAAGCCTACAACCTGTCCTTCGTCGAGTCCGGTGTGTTTGGCGAAGTACCAGGTGAAGATGTCCATGGGGTTGGTAATAACGATAAGTTTACCGCTGAATCCATTGAGCTGGTCTGCAGCTTCTTTGGCAATTGGAAGATTTTTATCGAAGAGGTCGGCACGTGTTTTCACGTTCGGGGAGCGTGAGTATCCGGCTGAGAATATGCAGTAGTCTGCGTCTTTAAAGTCGGCAGGATTTGTGGATACGGGGATGTCCATTCCGTGAATTATGTCGAGTTTC
>DATESH010000111.1:0-6383 GCA_035270965.1 Methanocorpusculum sp. | reverse complement strand
CCCGGGAAACCATGATACCGGTCTCGAACACTACCTCGACAAAGACGAACTTCTCCCCATGAACGGCGCTCTGATTGACGGAACCGGCTACTTTCACGGACACACAATCCCCGCTCAGGAATTAATGGGTCACCTGATTCTTTGCGGACATCACCACCCGGTCGTAAACATATATGACGATGTCGGATGTTCACTCCGGGGAACCCCCGGATACCTGCTTGCAGAAATCGACCCCTCGGCATGGGGACCGGTCCCGGTCAACCCCACGCGGGTTCTTTTCGTCCCGGCATTCTATGAACTTGCCGGCGGCATGGATGTCAGACTCATCCCGGGAAACAACATATCACCTGTTGCAAACGCAATCCAAAAAGAAACCGCCGAGGTTTTCCTCAAAGACGGAACCTACGTCGCACCGTTCACCGAACTCCGTCCCGACCCCATGGAAAGAACATGACATCCGCCATAGACGACCTGAAAGACTCCCTCCACCCGAAACTCCAGAAAGTCCTCGAAAAACGCGGCTTCGAAGAATTTTCCGAAATCCAGATGCGGGCAGTCCCTACACTCATCACCGGTATTAATGCAATCCTCATCGCACCGACCGGAACCGGGAAAACGGAAAGCGCCCTTCTTCCGGTATTCCATCAGATGCTCACAAAACCATGTCCCGACGGATTTACTGCACTCTACATCACTCCTCTCCGATCCCTGAACAGGGACATGATGAGCAGACTTGAATGGTGGGGCGCCGAACTCGGTCTGAGGATCTCCGTTAGACACGGGGACACAACCCAGAACGACCGGCGAAAACAGGCAACCAACCCACCCGACCTTCTCATCACCACGCCGGAAAGCCTTCAGGCAATGTTCATGGGAAAAGTCCTCCGCAAACACCTTGCGGGCGTCCGGTATGTCATCGTTGATGAAATCCACGAACTTGCCGGCGGAAAACGCGGAACACAGCTCACGGTCGCTCTTGAACGTGTCGCCGAACTTGCCGGCGAATTCCAGCGGATAGGTATCTCGGCAACGGTCGGAAACCCGGAACTCATCGGAAAATTCCTCTGTGGAAAACGACCCTATACAATTGTCCAGGTCCCGGTGGCAAAAACACTCAACCTCTCGGTAAAATTCGCCGGAGAATCCTTCCACAGCCAGACGAAGTTAATTGAAAAATGCATTGATTCGCACGCATCGACTCTTGTGTTCACAAATACCCGCAGCGTAGCCGAGGCAATAGGTCATGCCCTTCTCCCGCGCGGCGATACTGATGTCCACCACGGTTCGCTCTCCCGCGAAGTCCGGGTCGATGCCGAAGACAACTTTCGTGCCGGCAAAACACGGGCAATGATCTGCACATCCTCGATGGAACTCGGTATCGACATAGGACAGATAGATCATGTCATCCAGTTCAACTCGCCCCGCGAAGTCGCCCGCCTTATGCAGAGGACGGGGCGTGCCGGTCACCAGATTCACGCCACATCCAAAGGAATGATTCTTGCAACAGGATTCGACGACATTCTGGAATCGATGGTCATCGTCAACAAGGCTATGGCAAATCAGCCGGAAAACACCCGGCCCCACATAAATGCCGCGGATGTCATTGCCAACCAGATTGCGGCGCTTGCCGTTGAACGGGGTCAGATTGCCATTAAAAAAATTGAAGAGATCTTTTCTCGGAGCTACTGCTTCCATGATGCCGGACCGCTCATCCGCGAAGTCATCGCCGAAATGGAAAGACATTACCTCATCCGGACGGAAGATGACATGGTCATCACCAAAAACCGGGCAAGAAAGTATCTCTCACTCAATCTTTCGATGATAGCAGATGAGAAAAAAAGCATCATCTTCGACGTGGTTGCGAGAAAACCTGTCGGTACACTGGACGAGTCATTTGTCATCAGCTGGATTTCTTCAGGAGCCGTGTTCGTCGCACGCGGGCAGGTCTGGCGCGTCCTCGATATCGATGAGGACAGAATCATGGTCGAGCCTGCGAAAAACGCGAAAGGCGAACTCCCGTCATGGGAAGGGGAACAGATTCCGGTCCCCTTCAGCGTAGCGATGGAAGTAGGCAGACTCCGCCGTCTTCAGAATTTCGAAGAGTATCGTGCCGATGAAAAATCCATCATCTTCGCAGAAAAAATTCTCTCTGAGATGAAAAAGAACCGTTCCATTACTGCGACCGACCAGCTCATCGTGCTCGAGGATGCGGATGAGGGGGTCGTGATAAATCTGTGCGGGGGTCACAAAGTAAACGAAACCATCGGACGTGTTCTTTCAATTCTGCTTTCCGCACGCTACGGGACCTCGGTCGGTATTGAAACCAATGCCTACCGGATTTTACTCAGGCTTCCTAAGTTCCTCCGTGCTCCCGACGTAGAGGAGGTGCTTCTCTCGCTCGAACCTGAACACATCGAGGGAATCCTGACCCTCGCACTCAAGAAGACCGCCCTTTACAAATGGAAACTGGTGCAGATTGCAAAGAAGTTCGGGGCAATCGATACCGATGCCGATTACGAGAAAATCAGCATGAACCGTCTTCTGGAACTGTTCGACAAAACAGTCATCGAACGTGAGGCATTCCGGGAACTGTTCTTCTCAAGCATGGACGTCGAGGGGGCACGCCAGGTCGTCACCATGCTGAAGACCCGACAGATAGGGACGAAGACGAGCCGGCTGTCGATTATCGGGGCAGAGGGGTTGTTTACAGGGCGTGACATGGTCGTGCCGCCCGGGGAAGACCAGGCAATCATTGAGAGTGTAAAGCACAGAATCGATGACCAGGATGTTATTCTTGCCTGTATGCACTGTAGAAACTGGAAGTCCAGAACAAAAGTCTCCCGGGTCCCTGACCAGCCCCAGTGCCCGGTCTGCGGCGCCAGGCTTGTCGCGGTTCTGAAACCGTATGAAGAGCCGGCGTTTACCGCTCTCAAAAAGAAGAAACTATCAACAGAGGAGAAAGAGGCAGAAGCCCGCATGATGCGAAATGCGAACATGGTATTATCCAGCGGAAAAAAGGCGATTATCGCTTTGGCGGGACGGGGCGTGGGACCCGAATCTGCTGCACGCATTCTGAATACATTTGCGAACGGCGATAACTTCTATCGTGAGATATTAAAAGCTGAACGAAACTTCGTTCAGACGCACCGGTTCTGGGGATAAAACTGTGCGCCGACTCACTGATTTTACAGAGATAGCTGGTTCAGGGAAATGAAATCTGCTGCATAAGAAAAAATAGGATAATCAGTAACAGAACCGATTAACTACAGCCGCTCCACCCGCAGTTTTTGCAGATTCCCTGGTTACAGCCTTCGCCGAAATCAAGCGGCTGACCGCACTCGGGACACGGTGGATTCTTCTTTTCTCCCGGAGTAACAGGTGTAAATGACCAGTCGTCCAGCGTAGTGATTGCCTGATTGGTTGCCGCAAGTTCGATGCATTTTCCAACAACATCGGCACAGGAAATACCCTCGGATTTTTTATTTTTGATTGCCGAGACACAACTGACTTTGGCAAACTGCTTGACAAACTTCTCATATGGCACACCATTCTGGAGACCTGTGCTTATACTTCGTCCGAGAGCATTGCTGCTTGCTTCACATCCGGCTCCGACCGTTCGGATGAACACCTCGATAGGTTTGCCGTTCATGGAGTTGATCGTGATATACAGCCGGCAGCATCCGGACTGGGCGAGGAAGGTTCTTCCAACCAGTTCCCGCGGGCGATTAAATGGCAGCTGCTGAACCATAGACGGCTCGAGCTTAATTTCCGTCAAGACAGGTTCAACAGGTTTCTCCTGCTTTTCCAGAGCCAGAACGACATCCTCCCGGGATCCGGTCCGGTAAAGGGTCATTCCTTTAATTCCTTCCCGCCATGCGAGAATGATTGCCTGAGCGACATCTTCTTTTGAAGCGTAGGAAGGCATGTTGATTGTTTTGGAAATTGAGGCGTGAACATGCTTCTGGAACGCTGCCTGCATGAGGACATGGTCTTTCCAGCCAATATCGAGGGCGGTCTTGAAAACTGCACGGAACGAGTCGGGGAGCCAGTCAAGATCCTGAACGGTACCCTTCTCATGGACATGGTTGAGAACCTCTTCACGCTTTGCATCGGCTTCGGGACCGGTATATCCCATAGCATCGATTATGCGTATGAGTTCCACCTCGAAATACGGGTGTACTATGACGAAGGTTTTGCCTACCGTGTTATGGCGCGTATACGCGAAGGAGAAGACCGGTTCGATACCAGAGGAGCATCCTGCAAGAAGCGAGATGGTCCCTGTCGGGGCAATAGTCGTGAGAGCCGCATTTCGCATAATGAGACCCTGCTTCTCCCAGACACTGCCTTTGTATGCAGGGAAGGTCCCTTTCTCTTTACCGAGAATGACGGATTCTTCAACTGCTACACGATTGATTCTCTCCATGACTTCGGTACAGAAGTTTCTGCCGGCTTCGGAGTCATAGGGGATTTTGAGCATCAGCATTGCATCGTGGACACCCATCAAACCGAGACCGACTTTTCTCGTACGGTTGGTTGCCTCGCGGATTTCCGGAATCGGAAAGACGTTTTTGGTGATGACAGCGTCAAGGAACCTGATACCCATTCTGGTCATTTTATCAAGGGCTTCGTAGTTCAGACCGTCTGCGCGGATGAATTTTGCAAGATTGATACTTCCCAGAACGCAGGATTCAAAGGGAAGAAGCGGCTGTTCGCCGCAGGGGTTGGTGGTGTCGATTTCCCCGAGTTCCGGGGTGGCGTTTTTCCGGTTGATGGTGTCGTAGAAGAGAATTCCCGGTTCACCATTTTTCCAGACACCTTCAACAACTCCGTCCCAGATGTCACCTACGGTGATTTCAACTCCGTCCGTGCCGATGACCCAGACTTTGCCCAGATCACCTTTTATGACATGATTCATAAAATCATCGGAGACCATGACAGAGATGTTGAAGTTACTGAAGTCGCCTTCTTTGGCTTTGCTTCGGATGAACTTCATGATGTCAGGATGCCAGATATTGAGAATACCCATGTTCGCCCCGCGCCTTCTTCCGCCCTGCTTGATGACATCGGTCGCGGCATTGAATACACGCATGAATGAAACCGGCCCGGAGGCTACACCGTCCGTGGATCTTACGGGAGCTCCTTCCGGGCGCAGATGAGAAAAGTTGTATCCGGTTCCCCCACCCGATTGGTGAATAATTGCCCCCCAGCGAACCGCATCGAAGATTTCCGGCAGGGAGTCATGCACTGGCAACGTAAAACAGGCGGATAATTGACCAAGAGGTGTCCCTGCATTCATCAGCGTGGGAGAGTTCGGAAGGAACGAAAGGGAAAACATTGCGTCATAGTATTCCTTTGTCTCCTCCGGCGTCTCGCCTAATGCATCTGCAACTCTTCTACATACATCTTCGAAAGATGTTTCTCCCGAGCGGTAATACCTTGCCGCTAAAATACTGTCAACTACTGAATTATCCATCAAATTAACCCTCATTCATCCGTACATTATTTCAATTACCCGCATCCTGAAAAAAAAATTCATCAGGCTGAGTAATTGTACGTAATGATTAATGGGATATTCTCCTTCATTAATTAATCCATTTCTCGATGCTGTCAGGTCCTGGAACACAATTCTTAAATGGTAGTTAAAGAGACCATTTTAGCATAATGGTCGTTCCACGAAAAGTATTCTTTACCAGAGGCAGGGGAGTTCATAAAGAAGAGCTGGTTTCGTTTGAAATGGCTCTCAGAAATGCTGGAATTGCCCCATTCAATCTGGTTTATGTATCTTCGATTATGCCGCCCGATGCGAAGATTGTCACGCGCGAAGAGGGGCTCGCATGCCTGAATCCGGGCGAAATAGTATATTGTGTAATGGCACGCGAGTCATCAAACGTCCCGGATCGGAAAATATCAGTAGCTATAGGACTCGCTGTTCCCGAGATTCAGGACAAACAGCACGGATATCTTTCAGAGCATCATAGCATCGGGATGTCCGAGAAAGCATGCGGGGAGTATGCCGAGGAGCTCGCACGGACAATGCTTGGCACAATTATGCAAACATCAGACGGGAAGAGTCTCAAAACGAGTAATATCAGTATAGAGGCTGATACGGATGCAGATGGAAACTGGACCACAGTGGTGTCCACAGCAGTCTTCGTCTGTTAAACCTATATCTGAATAAAACCAATTCTCTACTGCATGTGCGGAATTGCAGGAATTACTGATACACCAAATGTATCGGTGTCATTGTACGGGGCTTTATATGCACTCCAGCATAGGGGTCAGGAGAGTGCGGGCATATTTACGTATGATGGTAAATCCGTACAGAAACACAAAGGATACGGTCTCGTATCCGAAGTGTTTAACGGACCCATTCTTGAAAGCCT
>DATESH010000110.1:0-9667 GCA_035270965.1 Methanocorpusculum sp. | reverse complement strand
AATACTCGCATTACTTTGAGTCTTTCTTTTCTTCCTTTGACTCTTTCTTTGAGTCAATTGCATCCTTTGCTTTTTTAAACAACTTTCCGATGTCTATGTTTTTTTCAAGGTTGATTAATGCCATATTTCTCACATTCCTTTTTTGGGAATAATATTACTCTACACTTGAGAATATATAATAATTTTGTAGATTTTTATTGAGATAGTCGTCTTGCAACCGCCATATTTTCTTTATCTGATCTGATTTCGTTCGCTGGCGTCTCCATGATAAATGCGCAGTGCGATATTTTTGAAAACGTCAAAACGTCGCGGATGGTTTCTTCTCCGAGGAACCCGAGTCCTAAGTGTTCGTGCCGGTCAAGGTGGGAACCGATTCCGCCTTTCATGTCGTTTAAGTGGATGACTTTGAGGCGTGAAAGGCTGCCTGCCTCGTCATTGAACCAGCTGAAGACGGTTTCTGCTCCGTGTCCTTTCAGGTCGTATCCTGCGGCACCCGCATGGCATGTGTCAAAACAGAATCCCACTCTCTCTTCACGCGAAAGCCCGTCTGCGATAATTCCGATATCGGTGAAGGTCCCGCCAACGGTATTTTTTTCGTTCGCGGTGTTTTCGAGAAGTATCATTGTATTGCCTTTGGAATTATCCAGAGCATATCCGATTGCAGCGATGACTTTCTCCTGACCTTTATCGTGTCCATCTTCTTGTCCATAGTGACCGAGATGCGTCACAAGATAGGGGATGTCAAGCTGGGCACAGCGGGTTAGTTCATCCGTCAGTGTGAACACTGTTTTTTCGTAGACATCAGGTTTTTCCGCTGCCGGGTTCGGGAGATAGGGCATGTGGTCTACAATCGGATCGATACCCGACCTTTTCACTGCATTTTTAAATGCGTTCGCTACAGTCGGGGCTATTGGTTTTGCAGCCCAGATACGGGGGCTTCTCGTGAAAATCTGGATTGTATCGCATCCGAGATCTTCGGCACGGGATATGGCGAGTTCAAGTGAGCCGGCTATCGATACATGGAATCCAAGTTTAACCATTTCGTTTTCTCCATTGTTTCATCATCTCAAAAAATGCGTCTGCAATTGTTTTCGGGTTCGCTCCCCAGTGAACGACTGCGCCGAAGTATCCATTGTATTCGCCAATACCTCCCTCATCTGCCCGGCAGCATCTGGTGATGAATGGTTCGGCATTTATCTGCGTAATCGGGCAGGTGTCTTCGAATTCAAAGTCAGTCCCGTAGTTTTCGTGGCAAATCTGTCTTCCTGTCCTGCAGCAGGCAATCTTTGCCCCCTGCGGCGGGACGTCGCGATCCAGTGTGGTTGAAAACCCTCCGGCTCTGCATGGGTAGACATCTGTATTCAGCAGCCGGATATCTCTGACGTGGTAATCGAAGATGACATTTTCCGTTTCGAAAAAGCCGAGTTTATCCAATGTGTTTATCGTATCGGAGAGAGTCGGATTTGGAGGAGTAATATCATAGACATGCACATTCTGGAATACTGCCAGGTCCGGTTCGAAGACGAATGTCATGTGGTCATCATTTTTCCCGAAGATAGTACATTTTTTCTTTGTCGAAAGGGCTTTTTTCACAAGATCCACTCTGTCGTGTGAGACGAATTTCCCATCCCAGATGGCAATGTCCTTCGGTTCTGCGATGAGTTCCACTGATTCGATTTCCCGCATGAGTCCGTGTCCATTCTTTGGTTGTATTTTCAGGACTTCTAACCCGTCGGGTGTCGGGTGAATTAAATATTCGGTAAGGAAATAGACCATCCTGCCCAGGGGTGAGGTGGAGGCGTTGCCGACAAATTTACATTCTTTTGGAAATATCATATTACGGTTTTTCGATTTTTCCGAGGGCTTCAATGTATTTATAGGTGAGTTTCACGGTCCCTCCGCCAATGTGACGGATGGTAATCGGTGATTCTTCAGCTGTTTTGAGTTTCAGTTTGTGATCTTCGTATACAAATACAATTTCGCCGTTCTGAGTATAGGAAGAAGCATCCGCTCCTGTAAGTTTGACAGATCCCACTTCAAGTATTTGCTCCTTTAGAGACTCCCACATAATAATAATAGTATGGGTTTTGGATTAGTATAACTTCCCGTCCTGTATCATCCTGGCAAAAATGATATATAGACAGTCATCACACAGTTTGTTAACGAAATTTTCGTTCGCGAAATTTTCGTTAACAAACGACTGATCTGATATCCATGACTGAAGAACTATGTGAGATTGATAATCCCTACTCCATATCCTACCCGGAGATACTCGCTGTTTCCTCCGATGACAACAAAAAAATTGAACTCGTTGAAAGATTTGGTTGTCTCGGAGGGGCAATGTGGGTCAAAAACCATTATGCAAAAAGCCCTCTGGTTATTGGATCACGTATTGTCTCAGATACTCAGAGATTCATGCTCAGAACGGGCTCTGCGAATCTTAATCTGGAAGGCTCGTATTTTCCTGCAGGAATTTCCGGAGTCAGTGTTACGGATTCGGAAATTCACGTATCCTATCTAGGTCTGGGCGGGGGAGGTGTCGGTGCAAGCATCTGCCGGGCGACGGCAGGAGGGGTTCTTCGTCACGAAAACGATGAGTGCGGCGGAGGAAAAGTTGCCGGCTCAACTATCCATCTCCCGAAATATACCCGTGTCATTATTGGCGTTGACGACACCGATACGCCTGAGGAGGGTGCCACCTGGACTCTCGCCCATAATATCTCGAAGGCGGTTCAGGATAAAAATTCACGGTATCTTTCGCACACGATAACCCAGCTTTATCCTGTCCCGTACAGGACAAAGAACTGTGTCTCACTCGCCTGCGAATTTGCAACTACCGAACCAAAAAAACTCATCGACAGATTTGAGGCACTGGTCCGGAAATATACTCTTTCCGAAGAAACGGGTCTATGTGCCTACATCGGGTTCGATCCGTCAGAACTTATGCCGTATGCACGGAAAGTAAAAGCCGGCGAAGTCACCCTTGATGATTTTGCGACCGTTCGCCGTTTTCTGGATATACGAATCGAGGGAAGGGGGATTATCGGGGCATCTGCCGCAATTCCGTTTTACACGAACTACGCTGAGGCTCTTTTGTTATGACCGGAACTCTCGGTTCGGTGAAGCATCATCTTTTGGCAATCGGTTCTGCAAAAGTTACCGGCATTTCTCCACCTATCTCACCCGCATCTCACGCGGGTCCAAGTCTTGGAACGGGCAGTTCGGTGTTTTTTTCTGACGGCATATCGCGGGTCAGGCTTACTATGGATGAATCAAGTCCGGTCCTGATTCTGAATTTTGGCAGTTCGGCGATTCTTACTTTCGATTCCCCCAAGGGACCGGTTTCTGTCGTCGGGTTTGTGGAAGTTGTCGGGTGCCACTGTCCGAAACAGGCGTATCTCACCATAAATGAGGGATGCATTTTTTCATGCAGGTATTGTAATGTTCCGACTCTGGATAAACACATTAAAACACCCGATGAGGTGGAGTCGCTTATTTCCGATGCCACCAAAAGAGACCGGATCGAATGTATCTCTCTTACGAGTGGTGTTATCGGCACGGTTTTGGAAGAGGAGGGGCGGCTTTTTGCCATTCTGGAAAGGGTCCGGAGATTTGGTCTGCCTGTCGGTGTTTCGGTTTATCCGACCCCGGGTCTTGCAAAAAAACTCTATGACCTTGGTGTCGTCGAGGTGAAATTTAATCTTGAGACCGCTACCGATGACCTTTTTACTGATATGTGCCCGGGTCTTAACCGTAGATTAATCTTTGATTCACTGAGAGAAGCGGTTCGTGTTTTTGGAAAAAACCGTGTCTATTCAAATATCATTCTGGGTCTTGGCGAGTCGGTAGCAGAAATGAGATTATGCATTACCCAATGTCTCGAAAACGGCATCATTCCGGTTATCAGGCCCCTGACACCATCCGCCGGGCTTGCCCATTTCAGGAGACCGTCTGCCGATGAGATATTTCGTGTATCCGCATTTTTGCGGAGTGAACTCATGCGTTTCGGGTTCAAGCCGTCCAACCTGACGATGTGTGGAAAGTGTGCCGGCTGTGACCTTGCCCCGATGACGGATATCCGGAAGGAGGCCTTGGTAAATGAATGCTGAAGATGTATTTGCATCAGCCGTTATACATGCTGCAGATGTCTGTTATTCTGTTCCGGGCTTCCCGGTTACCAGTCTTGCTGAAAAGTGCGGTTCAGAGTATACGGTTAATGAAAAGACCGCTCTAGAATACGCTCTAGGGGCGTCACTCACCGGCAGGAGGGCTGTTGTCATCGTTAAAAATGCCGGCATGAATAATCTTGCCGACCCTCTGGTGGGTGCGACGTATCAGGGAATCCATGGGGGGGTTGTCATAATTGCCGGTGATGACATCGAGGTTTCCGGCTCGCAGACACGACAGGATTCCCGTTGTTATGGTAATGTTGCCTCCGTTATGGTGCTTGAACCGGACGCAGATCAACTATGCCTTTCTGTAGAATTAGCTATGAGGAGTTCGGAAACCTATTCCAGGGTCGTCATTATCCGGGTCACACCTGAGGTTTTGCATGCTGAAGTGCCGGATAGTGTTATTCCTGAGCGAAAAAATGGAACCGGAGCCTTATGTCCTGAAAATCTGACAATGAGAGGACGGTGTGAATATGCCGAAAACATAACTGCCGTCATGAAAAGAGATGCGAGTTATCAGCAGGCAGTTCCGGAAACGTTTACGTCACGAGGTCATTTCAGGACGCTTTGTAAAAACTGTCCCTACAAACCGCTGTTTGCGATTCTGAAGAAAACGCTTTCTGACCATCGGACCACCGCTATTTCCGATACCGGATGCTCTCTTCTATCACAGAATCCGCTCTATGGTTTTTCTCTTGCCAACTACGGACTGGGTTCTTCTCCGGCAGTTGCGGTTAAGAGCACGAAAATCGCCCTGACCGGTGATTATGCGGTTCTGCACTCGGGACTCAACTCACTTATCGACATCTTCGAAAATGGTGAATCCCTTTTCTGCATTGTTCTGCAAAACCGGAAAATGGGAATGACCGGTGGTCAGGACTGCCCTGACATTCTGTCGTATCTGGCATGTTTTCATCCGTCAGTCGTGGCAGGCAATGATGTCAACCTTGAAATACTGATTGAAAACGGAATTGAAGAAAAAAACGGATTAAAAATTCTAATCGTACAGGGAGAATGTCCTGTTGGAGAAAATCATGAAACCATTCCATGTTGAAATCTGCGATGTAACGCTTCGCGATGGTGAACAGACACCAGGAGTGTCATTCACCTGCAAAGAAAAACAGAATATTGCCCAATGCCTTTCAGACACCGGCATCGAAGTAATTGAAGCAGGATTTCCCAATGTTTCTGATGAAGAGAAACGCACTGTCCGCTCAATTGTCGAGATGGATTTACCTTCGGAAATCTGCTGCCTCTCCAGATGTGTTCAAAGTGACATTGATGCAGCGATAGATTGCGGCGTAGATCTGGTTAGTCTGTTTTATGCCACTTCGGATCTTCATCTACGCATAAAATACAAAAAGACCCGGGAGGAAATGCTTGATTGCGCTCTTTCCATGCTGGACTATACGCTGGACCATGGAATCAAGGTCCGGTTTTCCGCCGAGGACGCGTCAAGGACCGATCTGGAATTTTTGAAGACCATGTATCGGCAGGGAGCAGAACATGGGGCATCATACAGCAGTTTTGCCGATACTGTCGGATGCATGACTCCGGTACAGATGTATGAGACGGTCCGTGACCTCACCCCTGAATTGAAAAATCCTCTGTGTGTTCATTGTCATAACGATATGGGATTTGCCAGTGCAAACACCTTTTCTGCGGCTCAGGCCGGTGCATTCCAGCTTCATACGACCGTTAACGGTATTGGTGAACGGTGCGGGAATGCCTCTCTCGAAGAGGTTCTGGTCGCTCTCAGAATGCGGGGCGGGGTCGACAGGTATGATTTGTCAAATCTGATGAGCCTTTCGAAGATGGTGGAAAGGTATTCCGGCATACGGGTTTCTCAAACCAAAGCCGTAGTGGGTGATAACGCTTTCTCACATGAGAGCGGTATCCACATCGCTGCCCTGATTAAAGATAGGAACACCTACGAGTATTACCCGCCCGAGATGGTCGGAGGAGAGCAGAGGTTCATTCTCGGCAAACATACAGGGAGAAAAGGACTTGAATATATTCTGGCGAGCCTTGGTTATATGCCCTGCCCTGATGAGGTAACCCGGATTCTGAACAGAATCAAAACCCTCAGTGAGGCAAAGCAAAGCATCACTCAGCAGGTTCTTCTCTCGATAATTGCCGAATCCAAACAGGAGCCCGGGATGGGGCTGGTATGACAAACACTCTCTCCGAACGGATCTTAGGGGCGAACGAAGGAACGTATGTCGACCGGGTTGTCGACCGTGAATTTGCCCATGACGGGACCGGAGTACAGGCATTGGTCGCGTTTAATAACTTTAATATCCCCGACAAAACCTTAAAAAATCCGGCGCATCTCTCTATTATATACGATCATATCTCTCCGGCGAACAACTCGGTCACGGCCAATCTGCAGGGTAGCCTCAGGAAGTTTTCCAAATCGAACGGTATTTCCTTCTATGATATCGGCTGTGGAATCTGTCATCAGATAATGAGCGAAGGAGTCTGTCTGCCGAACGAGATTGTGGTCGGGGCAGATTCACATTCATGCACCTTGGGCGCTCTTGGAGCATTTGCAACCGGTGTCGGGGCAACCGACATGGCAGGAATCTGGGCGACCGGCGGGACCTGGTTTCGTGTCCCTGAATCCATAGGAGTTGTGCTTTCAGGAAAACTGTCCGGGTTTGCCGAGCCGAAGGATGTCGCACTTGCCTACGTGAAGGCACTAGGGATGGACGGCGGAACCTATAAGGCTCTGGAGTTTATTGGTGAGGGAGCGGGCAGCATGTCGGTTGAAGGAAGACTTACTCTTTCGAACATGGCTATAGAAACCGGTGCGAAAACAGGACTTTTCTACGCCGATGAATTGACAAAAGAACATCTGATACAGTACGGTGTAGAGTCAAAAGCCATTTCTTTGCAGAAACCCACCGATTGTACGTATGAATCTGAAGTCTATATTGACCTTGACGACATTGAACCGCTTCTTGCTCTCCCCCACCGGGTCGACAATGCCGTTTTGGTGACTGAGTATTCCGGGACTCCGATTGATCAGGTGTTTGTTGGTACATGTACGAACGGGAGGTTTGAAGATCTCAAACGATTTGCTGCCATTATCCGTGGAAAAAAAGTTTCTGTAAGAACGATTGTCGTTCCTGCTTCAAAGGATGTATACACAAAAGCTGTATCGAGCGGCGTTCTGGCAGATATTCTTGAGGCCGGTTGTGTCGTATGTCCGCCGGGATGCGGTCCGTGTCTCGGGGCACACATGGGTGTTCTTGGAGAAGGAGAAGTCGGGCTTTCAACGGCAAACCGGAATTTTAAGAATCGGATGGGTATCGGAGCGGAGTATTATCTATGTTCTCCCTCGACAGCAGCGGCGAGTGCCCTGTGCGGTGAAATCAGGTCGCCAAGTGAGCTGAAAGTGGGAGTGAACTGATGCTTGTATCAGGACATGCCGTAATCATCGGTGAGGATGTTGATACTGATATGATTATCGCGGGGCGGTATCTTCGGACCACCGACAGGTCTGTATGGGTTGATCATGCTTTTGAAGATTATGACCTGCGTATTGCCGGACGGCTGAACGGCTCTGTGCTTGTTGCCGGGAAAAATATCGGGTGCGGTTCATCTCGCGAGCAGGCTGTCGTTGCCTTGAAAGAATCCGGGGTCCGTGCCATCGTGGCGCCGTCATTTGCGAGGATTTTTTTCAGGAACTGTGTTAATCTTGGGTTATATGTCTTCGAGGCTGAGGTCATTTGTAAGGATGGGGATATTGTATCGTTTGATACACGAGAGTCACATGTAACAACCCCTGCCGGTGTTTATGCGGCAAAGCCTCTTTCGCCCTTTATGAGGGAGATTCTCTCCGCCGGCGGTCTGAATGCATATCTTTCCTGTGAGAGTGGACAATGAGTCTTCGTATTGCAATCTCGGAAGGTGATGGTATCGGGCATGAAGTGATACCTGAGGCGAAGAAAATTTTAAAGTATTTCCTGCCTGACGCGGATTTTTTCGAGGTTGAACTGGGACTCGGGAGATGGGAAAAAACCGGGTGTGCGTGTTCATCTGAGGATATCCTTGATTTGAAAGAATCTGACGCGATTCTCTTCGGGGCGGTCACAACTCCCCCCAACCCGGATTATAAAAGTGTTCTTTTACAGATTCGTCATGAACTCGACCTTTATGCTAATCTTCGTCCGATAAAATCCGAAGGGGTCGACATGATGATAGTCCGGGAGAATACGGAGGGGCTATACTCAGGTGTCGAGGAGATTGGTGAGGAGAGGTCGACAACCCTTCGTGTGGTAACTAAAGCAGGTTCAAAAAGAATTGCAGATAAAGCATGTTCCCTTGTTTTGGAACGAAATCCGGGTAAGCCGCTTGTCATCGGTTACAAAGGGAATGTACTAAAATCCGATCTGCTCTTCAGGGACACCTGTGTGGAGGTTGCTGAGTTGTATGGAATAAAAACAAAATCAGTGTTTATAGATGCACTTTGTCTTGACGTTTTGCAGCATCCGAAAAATTATGATGTTATTGTTACAACCAACATGTTTGGTGACATTCTCAGCGATGTATGCGGGTATCTTACCGGTGGACTAGGGATGCTCCCGAGTGCGAACATCGGAGAAAACCATGCGTTTTTTGAGCCTGTTCATGGAAGCGCTCCGGATATTGCGGGCAGAGGTATAGCAAATCCTGTTGCTGCTATCAGAAGTGCAGGGATGATGCTTGCGTATTTCGGGATGAAGAGTGAGGCAGATTTCGTTGAGGAGTCTATTCAGAGCGTAATCCAATCCGGTGTCTGTACGCCGGATCTGGGGGGTTCGGCTTCGACTACCGGGTTTGGTTCCCGGGTTTATGGGGTTATTTCCAAAAGATAAAATGAAAAAAAAATTACTGGGTTTTACGGGCTTTCACCGTATAATCCGGCTGCTTCAACGCCGCCGTCTGCCCAGAGCAGTGCCCCGAGAGCGCCGATTCTGCCTTTGCCGTTTGCACTGTCTATATAGGTGATACCCAGTTTTTCTGCTTCACTTATGGCATCTTCTCTGGTGAGGAGTTCGGTTTTGACCCTTTTCGCATATGTTGAATCCGGAAGGCGGATTCCCGTAAAGTAACAAATTCCTGTGGTTTTGCTCATCGTTTTTTCTTCGATGAATTTTTTGACGAATGCAATCAGTTCGTTTTTCTTTTCGGGTTTTACTGCAAAGGTGATGACCGAACCGGTGCAGTTTGTGGTTTTTTCCGGAGCTTTTGGGTTTAACTGGATGATTCTCATTTCAAGGAAGATGGCTCCATCAATTTTGCTGGCTTCGCCGCATTTCATTGCGAGAACCCAGGTGGCTCCTCCTTCTTTGGTATCCGTGTCATCAATACCAAAGGTGATTTTCTCATATTTCGGCAGGATAACGGTACTTCTGCAGATGCGTGCACCGCCGACTTTCAGATCTTCCTCACTGGCATATTCTGTTCTGATGACGCCCGGGGCCTGAGCAAGGCAGGCTGCCACTCCT
>DATESH010000109.1:0-5475 GCA_035270965.1 Methanocorpusculum sp. | reverse complement strand
GGGATTTGCTTGCACCGCAAACCGGACATTTCCAGGTATCCGGAAGTGCTTCAAATGCTGTTCCAGCAGGATACATAATTCCTGCACCTTTTGCCGGGTCGTAGACATATCCACAAACCGTACAACGATATTTGTCCATTTCAATCAATCCTTCCTTAGTAACTAAGGTAATACACTATTTTGAGCCTATTATTTATAAGGACTTGGTAAGGGGATTATTTAGCCGTATTATTAACATTTGTAAAAATCAATTAACAACTACACTATGGCGAGTGTAAGTCTTCGAAGATATGGTCAGACCGCTGATTTGCTCGCCAAACACGGGTCCCGGGACTTCAACAGCGAACTTTATCCTCGGTTTATCAATACGAAAAAAGCAGTTCAGGACGGGTAACGTTTGGTCAGCTCATGAGCACGAAAATAAAACCATTCACTGCCAGATAGAACATCAGTGTCTTGTCGCCAAGAAAAAAAGAATCTCTGTGTCTCCGATCACGATGACCCGTTCTTCCAAAAGATGAAATGTCATCAGAAATCTTTTGCAGACCTCGTTTGTGACAATGTTCACCATAGGATACACCATCGGGAAGCAGCGGCGGAAGTCAGGAACGATCCTGTTCTGCGTGCAGACAGATGATATGATTCAAAGAATACCGGTCCGGCCGCATGAAACCGGTGATGAAATGAGCCTCGTCATGAAGCTCACCTGTATCAACAGGGGCGGTATTTTCGCTCCCTTCCGGGGTCGGCATGACCGGATCAAAGCACCTGAAGTGCCCGCCGATCATACCGGCCGCAGAGATAGTTTCACCAATCTTGCGGACCGCTATAAAGGTTTAGACTTTTTTGGAATCTTCCTTAACTCCTTTACCTCCTCCGGTCATTGGGCCCTGACCTGAGCTTTTGCCCCTGCCGTTACCCATTCCATGACCGTCTTTTGGCCCCTGACCTTTTGGTCCTTTTCCATCTTTATTTGGCATATTGATCACCTCCCCCCTTGGTGTCTAAGGTATTACAATAATCCGGGCTTCAAGGTTATAAGGACTTGGGATGGGGATTATTCAGCCGTACTATTAACATCTGTAAACACCAATTAACACCTATATAATGGCGAGTGTAAGTCTTCGAAGATACGGTCAGATTGCTGATGTATTAGTCAAATATGGGTTTGGTTACTTCATCAACGAACTGTTCCCCGGTTTTATCAATACGAAAAAAGCTGCCCTGGAAGAATACAGCGGCTACTCAACCTATGCAAGAATCCGTATGGCATTGGAAGAGCTTGGTCCAACGTTTGTGAAGTTCGGGCAGCTCATGAGCACGAGAACAGAATTGTTCCCTGTGGAAATGATAGACGAACTCTGCAAGCTCCAGGACAGAGTAGGTGTCATCCCGTTCGATGAAGTAATACCTACCTTAGATGAAAACATCCCGGACTGGCGTGACGTATTCACCTCAGTTGACCCGAAACCACTCGCTGCTGCTTCCATCTCGCAGGTCTACCGTGCTGTAATGCAGGACGGCACCATACTTGCCCTGAAAATCCAGCGCCCCAGGATTAACTCAAGAATTGAGCAGGATGTTGTCCTTCTTCGTTCAATCGCCCAGATTCTTGAAGATAAGCGTCCTGAGCTTCGTATATATAATCCAGTATCTCTGGTTGATGACTTCACCACCCAGATTAGGAAAGAACTCGACTTCACCCGTGATGGAATGAACGCCGAGCGGCTCACCCGCAATATGAAACTCTCCGGGATTCCCGGCATTAAAATTCCAAAAATTTACTGGGAGTATTCTGGAAAGGAGTTACTTGCAATGGAGTATGTGTCCGGATGCAGATGTGATGACATCGATGCGATTATAGCGATGGGCATGAATCCAAAGGATCTTGCAAGTCGCGGTCTGAAAGCATTCATGGTCCAGATATTCCAGAACGGATTCTATCATGGTGACCCGCACGCCGGAAATCTCCGTGTTTCTCCTTCAGGAGATCTCGTCTTCCTCGACTTCGGTGTATGCGGTGTGGTGATGAAGGACATGCGAAATAAGTTCATTTCCCTTGTTCTTGCCCTCCTTTCGGCCGATACTGACATGACAATCAGGTACATCAAGAATCTTGATGTGAAAATACCCCAGACAGGTATTGACGAGTTCCGTTCCGAGCTCTACCTTGCACTACAGGACTACAAAGAAATGGGGGCACAGGTGAACTTCTCCGGACTTCTCGGCTCCATTCAGGACCTGTTCCAGAAAAATAATATCCGTGTCCCCCCGAATATCATGCAGCTCCTAAAAGCCCTGATGCTTGTATCGAATGTTGCCTTCACGCTCGATCCCGAGCTGGAATTCACGAAGGAAGTGGAGCCTTACTTAAAAAATATTGTCTCCGAGGACATGAAAGATCCCGCCAACATCCAGAAGAAGATGCTGGATGTCAAAGTCAGACTAGAAGATCTTGCACGTGTTCCAAAACAACTGGGAGCAGTACTTGAGATGGCCTCTGAGGGAAAGCTTAAAGTTGATATCGCCGCAAAAGAGGTGACCGAGCTCGGAAAAACGATTGAAAGTTCTGTTGATAAACTTGTCATGGGTCTGATACTTTCTGCGATTGTTATAGGTCTCTCCCTGGTGATGATGAGCCAGACATTTACTGTTGGATTTCTGCCGGTAATCGCATATATTGCAGCAGTAATCGTAATAATCGTCATATTTTACAAGATGCGGAGCCGCGATAAAAAGCAGAAAGATTAATCTTATATATATAATGTTTCATGGCAACAAGTATATCATAGAGTAGAAACGATAATTATACTAATTCTGAACCCATTGGGTGTTGATCGATAATGGCACATACAACTCTGAAACAAAAATTACAAGCACTTGGTATAAAACAAGTCCTGGGTTATCTTGAATCCAACCCGGATGAGAACATTCCAAAGATTCTCAAGTGGGTTGAGCGTCTTGACACAAAAAATACACTGGAGGGTCCCCTCCCTACAGTGAAACGTCTCATGGCTGATAAAGATAGTATCTGGTTCAAGTTCGTCAAAGATCTTTACACCGAAATTGATCCTGCTGTCAGAAAACGGATTTTTGAAAACTTTATCGTCAATGCTGTTGTGATTGGCAGAGAAAAGAAAATCCAACTGAGAGAGCAGGAAGGATGCAATATCCCATGGGCTATTTTGATGGATCCCACAAGTGCCTGCAATCTGAAATGTACCGGGTGCTGGGCAGCGGAGTATGGAAACCGTATGAATCTCACTCTTGAGGAATGGGACTCGATCATCGAACAGGGGAAGGCTCTTGGAACATACTTCTATCTCTATTCCGGAGGTGAACCCTTAGTCAGGAAGAAGGATATCATCAAAATGTGTGAGAAACACAGTGACTGTATCTTCCTTTCCTTTACGAACGGCACATTAATTGATGAGGCATTTGCCGATGAGATGCTCAGAGTCGGAAACTTCGTGCCGGCAATCAGTATCGAAGGTGATGAGGCAGCGACTGACGGAAGACGTGGAACCGGTGTCTATCAGAAAGTAATCAAGGCAATGGAAATCCTGAAAAGAAAGAAACTTCCATTCGGTATCTCCTGCTGCTACACCCGTGCAAACACAGAATCAATCGGCAGCGACGCTTTCATCGATGATATGATTGCACGCGGAGCAAAGTTTGCCTGGTTCTTTACCTACATACCGGTTGGTGTGGACGCAGTAACTGACCTTATCGCCACGCCTGAGCAGAGAGCATTTATGTATCGTCAGGTCAGACATATCAGAGCCACAAAACCTCTCTTTGCCATGGACTTCTGGAATGATGGTGAGTATGTGAACGGCTGTATTGCCGGCGGCAAATTCTATCTCCACATCAACGCAAATGGGGATATCGAGCCGTGTGCATTCATCCACTACTCCGACTCAAATATCAGAAGCAAGACTCTCCTCGAAGCATACAAGTCCCCCATGTTTATGCAGTACAAGGAGAACCAGCCGTTCAACAAGAACCATCTTCGTCCATGTCCGTTACTTGATAACCCTGAAAGACTTGCCAAGATGGTTGAAACCGCAGGGGCAAAATCCACTGATTTTGTGAACCCTGAAGATGTTCACGAACTGACGGCAAAGACCGTTGATGCAGCCGCAAATTGGGCGCCGGTCGCAGAAGAACTCTGGAAAGAGAACCGTGCCGAGAAAGCAGCAAAAGAAGCACCTTCCTGTTGTCCTGAGGGTTGTTCCTGCCACTCTCAGGTTCCGGAAAAGAACTAATCCTCCTCTATTTTTCACAATTTTTAACGTCTATTATAACTTAATACCTTAATCCAGTATGATTACGTTTCTTGTCGGTATTCTGATTCTTGTTCTAGGATATTTCTTCTGGAGCAAAGTCGCAGAAAAAATATTCGGGCCGGATGACCGGAAGACTCCGGCTCTTCAACACCCGGATGGTGTCGAACGTGTGCCTCTCTCCACAAAGCGGAATCTTCTGATTCAGTTGCTGAACATTGCCGGGCTGGGTCCGATTGTTGGTGTTGTCCTGGGTATGAAGTTCGGGGCGATTGTTTTCCTTCTTCTGCCAATCGGAAATGTGATCGGCGGGGCGGTCCATGATTATTATGTAGGAATGATCTCCACACGAAATAATGGTGCTGACACTACAAGCCTTGTTCAGAAGTTCTTTGGGAAAAATGTCGGAGGGCTATTTCTGGGACTGGTCATACTTTCGCTTCTGCTTCTTGTGACCACATTCACGAATATTCCTGCGAACTTTATTGCCACGCTTCTTCCGTTCGGCTGGGTCGTTTTATTCTGCGCTGTGATTGGTATTTTTGCCTATTACATCATCTCGACGATTTTCCCGATTGACAAAATCGTTGGAAAAATCTACCCGATATTTGGGTTGGCGCTTTTAGTGCTAACGATTGTGTTGTGTTTTGCCTATATCCCGTTCGCCGGCTATATCCCGGATATCACTTTGACCGAAGAGGGAATCATTGCTGCGTTCACCGCTCATCCCGAAGGTCAGCCAATAATCCCGATGCTTTTCATTACAATCGCCTGCGGAATTTTGTCAGGGTTCCACGCGACCCAGTCTCCAATTACGGCACGTACGATTACTTCCGAGCGTTCCGGCCGAAAAGTGTTTTATGGCATGATGATTGCCGAAGGTCTGATAGCCATGATTTGGGCGGCAGGTGCTTCGATTATTTTCACCCTTGATCCTGCGAGCATTGCCCTGACGAGCGGGAATACTATCATTTACGAAATCCTGAATATGGTGTTCCCTACGGCTCTTATCATTCTCGGGATGATTGTTCTGATTATTCTTGCAATTACGAGTGGAGATACGGCTCTCAGAGTTATCAGAACTTCGATTGCGGGTTACTTCAATATCGACCAGTCGACAATGAAAAAACGTGTCATTCTGGTTGTTCCTCTCGTAGTCGTAATTTCCGGACTTCTTCTCTGGTCAAAT
>DATESH010000108.1:0-3818 GCA_035270965.1 Methanocorpusculum sp. | reverse complement strand
ACACGAAAAAAGTGGAATCAAATGCTCCAACAGGAAACCACCGGGTCAAACAATTAATTGGTTTCCACATCCAACATTCTTCCATCATGGAAGCGTCCCCCGAAATCTGGATTGAAAAATACCGACCGAAGAATCTATCCGAGGTTGTCGGACAACAGGATGTAGTAGAACGGCTTCACTCATATGTGACAACAAAAGCTCTCCCGCATCTATTGTTTACCGGACCTGCTGGTGTGGGGAAAACAACATGCGCCGTAGCTTTGGCACGCGAGATGTTCGGCAGCACTTGGAGTATGAACTTCCGCGAACTGAACGCATCGGATGAACGGGGCATTGATGTTGTCAGGACCCAGATCAAGCAGTTCGCTCGAACGGCACCTCTCGGGGACGCAACGTTCAAAATTCTGTTTCTGGACGAAGCGGACGCCTTAACACAGGATGCCCAGGCAGCTCTTCGCCGGACGATGGAAAATTATGCCGAGACATGCCGGTTTGTTCTTTCATGTAACTACTCATCGAAAATAATCGACCCGATTCAGTCAAGATGCGCAATCTACCGGTTCCGCCCTCTGACAGATGAGGCAATCTGTGAGGAGATGGCACGAATCGCAAAAATTGAGGGTATCATAATCGATGAGAAGGCATATAATGCAATTACGTATGTGTCTCTCGGGGATATGCGTAAGGCGATTAATGCTTTACAGGGGGCGGCTATCGTTTCAAATGTTGTGACGGCAGAAAATGTCTTTGCGATTACCTCAAATGCAAAACCCGAGGAAATTACCGGGCTTCTCAGATTGTGCCTTGAAGGCGACTTCGAAACAGCGGAACGTATGCTCCGCACACTTATGTATGATAAGGGAATTGCGCCGAATGAACTTTTAAACCAGCTCTACCGGGAGATATCCCGTTCGGAAACACTGGACAGGCGGGTGAAAGTAGATCTGATTGATCATCTGGGCGAAACGGATTTCCGCCTAAGTGAGGGGGCCGATGCAGATATTCAGATGGATGCCATGCTTGCAAGGTTCGTCCGGTCCGGAATGAAATAACTTAAAACCCGCTCCGTTCAAGTTCATCTCCGATTCGTGCAAGGAGCAGTTTGTCCCCCTCTTTTTTTGCCAGATCCTCGGCAGAACTCATATCTGAAATTGCCTCTTCAACCCGGCCTTCCCCAAGGGAAATAAGTCCGCGCCCCATAAATGCCAGAGCCCTCCAGTGAGCATCCTCCGCTTTATCAGAGGAGAGAATCGCCGCATAATCCGCAAGAGCATTATCTGAATCTCCGGATTCCAGAAATAATTCTGCCCGGTTATTCAGGATAGCAGATACAGAAGGCTGCCGAAGTAACGCCTTTGAATAATCAGAAATCGCTTTTTGGGTATCACCCATCTCCTGAAAACAAACCCCGCGATAATAATAATAGTTCACATTTTCAGGATTATCCCGGAGTGCATCTGTAAAACACTCGGTTGCCCTGACAAAATTTCGTGCCGCATAAAAATGAAGACCCTGATTGAATGCAGCATCCGCTTTCATACATTCCAGCCGGACAGAACATTGCCCGTAATCCGCCGGACAAACGGATTTTCATCCTCAAGCATTGGTGTGATTAGCGGCACAAGCTCCTCCGTTCCGCAGAATCCCAGGGACTTGACCGCCATGTAGCGGACATGATCCTTTTCATCGGATAATAGTGGAAGCAGAAGTGGGACGCCCGCGGCTTCATGGGAAAAACCAATCACCTCGGCTGCCCGGTACCTGAGATGCCAGTCAGCGTCCTTGAGTTGGGGACGGACCGCCTCCAAACCCGCGGAACCGAGACCTCCAAGTTTCTCTGCGGCGAAAGCCCGTTTTTCCTTTTCAGGTGAACGAAGAAGAACAAGAAATTCCGGTATCGAAGATGTCATAATTGGATTGTACTAACTGCATTATATTTCACACTTTCGGTTTTTATCATATGATTGTCTGGTGATAACCCTACTAAATATTACAATCACATACTGTTTGTCATACTATTTTATTAGTATGAAAAACATATGAAAACGTATGAGTGAAAAAGGTCTTCTGCTTGTTGGTCATGGAAGCAGACTGCAATACAATAAGGAACTTATCACAACCACAGCGAACATGATGGAACAGCGGGGAAGCGGATATCTCATTAAATCCTGCTTTCTGGAATACAGCAGCCCGACAGTTTCTGAAGGACTGGATCTGATGCGAAATGAAGATCTGGAGATTCTCGTCGTCGTTCCTTTATTCCTTGCAAAAGGAATACACATCTTACGTGACATCCCGAAAATTCTCGGCCTTGAACCCGGAAAGAAATGCGGAACGTTCGTTCTTGCAAACGGAAAAATCATCCCTCTTACCTACGCCGAACCGATTGGAATCGACCCGCTCCTCGCCGAACTCATGCTGAAGAATGCAGAAACAGCGCTCACTTCACCGGAGAGTGCATGAGAGTTCTCGTTCTTGATACGATACACGGCGGAACAATTCTTGCCGAAGCTCTTCTCAGAAACGGTGACGACGTGGATGCTCTTGATGTGTATAGGGGAGTTGGCCTCACCCCTGAGGAAGCTGCTTCGCAGAAATATGATCTGATTACCGCTCCCATCCATCTCGACCCGGACTATCCTCTCCTCAATACGACTACGAAAGTCATCTCCCACCACGAAATGACCCGGCGGCTCACCGGCTCCCTGCCGGGCACGGTTATAGAAGTAACCGGTGCAAAGGGAAAGACAACCACTTCATTCGCTCTCGCTTCCCTTTTTACCACAAAAGGAATTCTTCACACGAGCAGAGGAACCTTCATCTGCCCGGACGAAAAACTCCTCTGGAAAAAAAGCATCACGCCTGCCTCGATACTTCTTGCAGTTGAGGGGGCCAAAACCCACAATGCAGAATGGATTGTAGCCGAAGTTTCTGCAGGGGTCACCGGCATCGGGACGCTTGGGATTCTTACCTCGGCGGAGGATTACAGAATCGCCGCCGGAAAGAAGAGCGCTCTTGCGGCAAAACTTGATTCACTCGCGAAATGCAAAACAGTCCTTGTCCCGAAAGGCGTTCCGGCAAAACCAGGCTGGTACGTTGTTGACGATCTTGTTTCGGTAGAAGGCACGACAATGTCGTGGACCAGCGGCTCGTTTGAAAACCCGCTCCTTGCACTCGCAGGATACCGTGAACCGCTCAAATGTGCCGCTGCAGCCGCTCTCATACTTGGAATGGATCCGGCAAAACTTGCAGGATTTACTGCAATCGAAGGACGCATGCAGTATTATCTCGAAGACGGCATACCATTTCTTGATAATGCAAACAGCGGGACAACCAAAGAGACAACGCTCGATGCGGCAACCTATCTCCGGACTCTTGTCCCCGGCAAGGAAATCATTCTCGTAATCGGCGAGGAGCACAAAGCAGTCTGCGAAGGATTTCAGGAAGAGGCAATCAGGGAAACCATCTCTGAAATTGCCCCGCTTCATACAATATCCGTCAGCAAAAATGGAAACCTTAACTTTGCCCAGGCAAGATCCCAAGCTTTTTCCTATGCTAAAGAACACAATGCAGGAGTTCTTCTCGCAGTAAAAACATGGAGATAAAATAATGAATGAAGTCATTCATGAGCCATCAGAGAAGCCCTGCTCCTGCAAACCGATGAGATATGTTCAGCCGCGCCCAAGCTCGATTGTCGCGGCTCTCTATACTCTCCGGGATTTGAATGTCGAACTCGCAATCCTTCACGGACCCTCGGGATGCTCATTCAAACACGCCCGCCTGCTTGAAGAGGACGGACTCCGCGTACTGACAACATC
>DATESH010000107.1:0-5549 GCA_035270965.1 Methanocorpusculum sp. | reverse complement strand
TGTGCCCGAAGGCGTCGAAGGGGCTACACCGTATATCGGCTCTGTGATCGATGTCATTTACCAGACTATCGGCGGTCTCAAATCGGCAATGGGATACACCGGAAGCAAGAATATCGAAGCGATGCGGAAGAATACCAGATTCGTCAGAATCACTCCGGCAGGACTCAAAGAGTCCCACCCGCATGATATCCTGATTACCGACGAAGCTCCGAACTACCGCTCCAATCTTTAAGATTGGCACACTATTTTTTTGCGATAAATGCATGCAAAATATTAAAAAAATATTTTATCCGTTTTTCTTCACGATATACAGTTCATATACCATCATAAAAGCCAGAAGTGTGAGGGCTGCTATGAGAAATCCCTGTACAACACTGTGGACAACCGGCATATATGATGACATTCCTGTGATGGCGGGGGCAGAATCTGCGGATACCATCATCACCCCGAATGTCTTCGCGCCGGTAAATCCGACGGCTTCGGATAATGCCCGGGGAACGGCGATAATAAGTGAGCAGGCGATTGCGGTAACTCCGGCAAGGGTTCCGTATTTTTCCACAATACCTGTGGCATTCACCGTCTTTCGCGGTGCAAATACAACGACCTGGTCTTTGATTGCATATATTTTCATCTCACGGCCCTTTTCACTCCACCGGGTCCGGGATATTTCGACAAGCCCTGCATCCAGCATATTTTCCAGATGATATTTCACGGTTGTCAGGGGCAATCCGGTTGTTACAGAAAGAGCTGTGGCACTCTGCGGGTTTCCTGTGAGTGCATTAAATAAATCCGCAGACGTAGGTGAAGACATTGCTTTTGCTATTTTTTGTGCTTCAGGGGAACCATGTTCCAGCACAACAACGTTTTCATTCTGCATAATGTGTAAATGTATGGGCGCGGTCGGTAATAACCCTCTCTAAAACTGCGAAAAAAATGGTAGTTATAATTTATAATCCGGCACGGATAACCGACTCGGCCTTTGTCAGGGCTTTGTCGATTGCGGTGACATCGACTCCCGCTCCCTGAGCGAGATTTTCCTTGCCTCCGCCTTTCCCGCCGAGTTCTGCACAAACTTCACCGACAAGTCTGCCTGCGTGAATCTTTGCATTTCCCGAGGATGCAACAACTCCCAGACCGTCCGAAGTTGTAATCAATACTGCCACTCCTCCCCGTGCGGAAATTGCTCCGGCCACGGTTACGAGTTCCTTTCTCGAAACATCCACCTGTTTGATGACGACCTCGACACCGTTGATATCGATACCTTCGATACGGGAAAGTTCCAGTTCGGCAATCTTTGCCCGGAGTTTTTCAATCTCTTTCCGCTGGTCTTTCCATTCGGTGAAGAACCGTTCGACTGAGCCCGGCAGGTTTTCCATCTGTACTGAAATGGTGTCTGCCGAGGTATTCAGCAGAGACTGGAGGTGCTGCATCGCATCAAGAGCTGCAAATCCTGCCGCAAACTCGATTCGTTCGACACCATCCTGAATATGTTCCAGTTTCAGAATCTTGATAGGACCAATCTCGCCCGTGCTCCGGCAATGGGTTCCGGCACATGCCTGAACCTCGGCCCCCATCTGCACAACACGAATCTCCTTTCCCGGCGGGACACCACCCTGGTAGAGAGCGAAACCAAACTTCTGCTCGGCCTTTACTCTGTTCTCCACCTTGATCATTGTCGGGAGATTTTCCATTACCAGACGGTTGGCGATAATCTCTATCTGCTTCAGTTCATCATTCGTGATGTGGGTGTAGTGTCTGATATCCAGTCTTGCGACATCGGTGGAGAGTTGTGATCCTGCCTGATGAATGTGCGGACCGAGGACTTCCTTTGCGGCACGAAGAACAAGGTGGGTTCCTGAGTGGTGGCGCATAAGTGCCCATCTGCGGTCTTCATCAAGAACGCCCTTAACCCGGTCGCCGCGTTTCAGCGTGTTCTCACGAACCTTATGGAGAATCACATTCTCCGACTTTACGACTTCGTCAACACGAACCATCGTCGACTTCGTGATGAGCATACCTGTATCGGACGGTTGCCCTCCGCCCTCCGGATAGAAGAGCGTTGCGTCAAGTACAACGTAATTGTCGAAGACATCCAGAACGGTTGCGTCGAATTCCATATCAGCCGGCCGTTCATAGAAACTCTTGCGGGTTTCCGGCAGTTTGATTATTCTCTCTGCATATTTTGCGAGCGGCGAAACCGGTTTTTCCGTTTCGTTCTCGGAATGCATATCTGCAATCTGTGAATCGAAATCGTCCGGGATATCAAATTCGGCTCCGGTAGCGGTCAGAATCCTGCCCATCAGGTCTACCGGAATACCGTGCGAGTCGTAGAGTGTCATCAGTTCCGCGAGCGGGACCGGTTCATTCTTCTTGAGGTGGGTCTGCCCGAGACGCTGAACAGTTCTGGTTCCGCGTTCAATCGTGGCATCATATTTCTCGACTTCACGGTCGAGAATCTGCCGGACAATCTCCTCATTCTGCTCGAAGTTGGAAAGACCGATGGTCTTCATCTGGGAAACAACAAGATCTCCAAGGTCCTCATCGAGTTTTAAATCCTGCATCATTCTGATGCTGCGGCGCAGGACAAGCCGTGCCAGGTATCCCTCACGTGCATTGGACGGGACAATCAGATCGCCGAGCATGTATGCGAGACATCTGGTGTGATCACAAAGGGCATAGACGCTCTCCATCGGGACGATAATCTCTTCGAGTTTGGAGAGAGAAAGGTTGGATGCGTCGGCTACCTGCTGTCTGAGGTTTCGGATCTTATCCCCGCGGATATCCATGAGTCCTGCAAACTTTGCATTGAGTCCGAGGACTCTTTCGATCTCCGGATTATTGAGATAATCTTCCATGCCTGCCGAGTTCAGAACCCGCGAAATCATCTCCGGGAAAACTGCGTCATATGCCGTTGGCGTACCGCAGGATGCCCAGGTAAACCGCTCAAGACCGTAACCGGTATCGACGATTCTAAGAGGCATTTCATAGTAATCTTTTCCCTCGATGCTTACCGGTGGTTTGCCGGAGTTTTTCCGGGAAAGGTTCATGAAAACGAGTGTGGCTACTTCGAGACCTCCCATTAAAACCTCGACGCTTGCCCCGGCATTCCCTCCGCCGAACCACGGATTTTCTTTGAAGGTGAGATTGGTAAGATCGCCGCCGACCGATTGGACAAATCCGCTGCAGAGTTCAAGACAGTGGTCTTTCCAGTAGATCGGTTTTTCATCGGTGTTGAAGGCGTGGTGCGCCATCATTTCAAAACAGGTGAAATGTCTGCCTGAACGTCCGACATTGTCGAGATCATTGAGTCTTATACATGGCTGGGATATTGTGAGCGGGTTTGCCGGCGGGGGACAGACCCCGCTCGTGACAAACGGCTGGAAGTCTGCGATGGATGCTATGGTAAGATAAATATCGTCACGCCATCTTGCGGCTACCGGGTATCTGTTGATTCTGGTGTGACCGTTTTTCTCAAAGAAGGAGAGATATGCCTCCCGCATTTCTGCAACACTGTGCTTTTTGAAAATAGGATTTCCGATGAACTGATAAGGTTCGCAAGGTGCATCGCCGCAGACTTCACGATTCGGGTCGAGAGTCCAGAACGCACTGCCGCATTTCTTACAGATTTTACGGACATAACCGTTTTCTCTGAAGTATTCAAGTTGATATTCGTTTTCTAACATGGATAATCTCCGGTAGAGATAGTTTATAATTATTGGATTACAGGGGTTATATGGGTTTGTGTTATACTTTGAATGCCTTCTAAAATCCGAGTGACTCAAGATAGGCAAGTCCCGGCATCACATCTTCGAGCCTGAGTACCTCGAGAATCAGCGTTGCATTTCCAGCATATGAAAGAACCCTGGAAAAATCCACGGTCCCTGTCCCGCACGCAGCATGCTCATCCCATACACCGTGATTGTCATGGAGATGCATATGATCCGGTTTTTCTTTCAGAAATGCATCAAGTGTGTTTGTGAGATTTGCATGACCGACATCCAAAGTCAGCCCGAGTCCCGCATCCCGGATTTCCGGGAGAAGGTCCGGTGTCTGAAAAAAGCAGAATTCCATGGACCCGAGGTTTTCCATAACGAATCGGACAGAGAACTCATCCTGAAGAAGTCCCAGTTCAGGAATCGATTTATGGAGGGAAAGTAATGAAGCTGCCCGGCTCTCTGGTTCAAGGCAGAATCCCGGATGAATAACTAATTTTTCAGCTCCAATCTGATCTGCGATTACAGCCGTCTCCCTGATTACTTCAATGCTTGCTTTTCGGACCGGTTCAAGCGGTTCTGCAATATTTCCGTCCGCGGTCGGGGCGTGAATCGTATAACGCAAATCAAATTTGTCCGGAACCGATGCATGGTGAAAAAGAGAATGATGCGCATCGCACTGAATTTCCACCAGGTCTGTTAGAGGTTCGAGTGTGGTGAGAGCACGTTCAAGCGGCATATCCATTGCACAATTGGTGGAAATTCCGATATGTTTCATGTATTCAGATTCTCCGATGGAATTCATTCATATAGTATTTTCATAAGTGCCGTGACATCAGAAATAACTACTGCTCCATTCTTAATCAGGGTTCTGCGAATTCTTGTTGCTTCTCCGTCAGTGTAATCCTCTCCTTCGCCAATCAGATATACCGGAGTGGATATCCCTGTGAGTGCCGTCAGATTTGCCAGATTTCCGTTTCCAACCGGCATCCCGGTGACCACGATTTTGTCGGCATTTGTAAGCATTGCCTTTAGTTTTTGGACTGAGTCCCCGCTCACGACAGCAAATGGAGGTTCGATAATCGTCTCCAGCCCAAGTTTCAAGGCAGCAAGACAGTCCGAGTCGTTTGCCGCCAGGACCCCTGCAGATACGGAAAAACCATGCATGCATAAGGTGTAGAGAATCTCTGTTCCTGTCCCGCCGCCTGAAATCACATGGATGTGAGCTGAGGTGGAAGCCGGCTGAACACCGTATTCCGGAATCAGGTATGGTTTTCCTGTTAACGGATGGGTTGTGACCATCATCCGGACGGAAAAACTTTCCCGGATTTTATCTGGAGTCAGCACCTCGGCGGGTGTGCCCACTGCGAGAATCTTTCCCTGTTTCATCAGCACAATTCTGTCGCAGAAGTATGATGCCAGATTCAGGTCGTGAAACACACCGATAACCGTAATCTTCGGGGTAAGGTCACGGATCAACTCCATAATATCAATCTGGTGATTGATATCGAGATGGGAGGTAGGTTCGTCCAGAAGGAGGATCTTCGGCTGCTGAGTGAGTGTTCTTGCAATCAGTACACGCTGACGTTCCCCTCCGGAAATCTCCGTTATCAGTCGGTCGGCGAGATGGAGAGTGTTTGTCGTTTTCATCGCTTCATTCGCGATATCCAGATCTGTCGCTGAAAGAGGGGCGAGTTTTCCAATATGGGGATATCTTCCCATAAGCACAATCTCCCGGACTGAAAATGGAAATGCCACATCCGTCTCCTGACCCACGCACCCGATTGTTTTTGCAAGGGTCCGCGAATCAAATGACCGGGCATCAAGTCCTCCGAT
>DATESH010000106.1:0-3080 GCA_035270965.1 Methanocorpusculum sp. | reverse complement strand
TACGTAAGTATTGTATCTTTTACATTATAAATGTTTTGTTATAGGGACCTGTCCGGATTGGTTTGAATAAAAAAAGAGCGATTCATGTATCTACAGTCATTCAACTGTAAATTCAGAGATTTTCTCAATCATTCTGGCAATTACCTCAGACCGCATGCCTTCGACGAATTTGATACTGCCAACGACTAAGTGACCACCGCCAGAAATACCTGCTCCTGGCATCTCATCCCGCATGGATCTGACCATCTGAGGGATGTTCATCAGCACACCACGGGAACGGATGACCGCAAAGTCCGGACCGAGACCAAGAGTGACAACCGGCTCTCCCACATACTTCTTGCAGAGAATATCATGGACTTCGCCTGATGATTTTCCGGGCGGCGGGAAGGTGAACCGGTGGGCAAACATCTCCACATCAGCCAGGAACAGGTTTGCTCCGGATGAAAGTTTCTGATCTTTGACGTGAGGCATCATCGTGTTCATCTGATCCTCGATAGCGAGATTTGCCTCGGTTACAAGGAGAGTAACGAGTTTTGCGTGACGTTCCGGAGCGTTGTTTAAGTTAAGAATGTCTTTGATAATTTCACGCCCGTCGTTAAACCTGAGCCAGTACTGCTCATAATCCAGAGATAATGCGATGTCTTTGCATTCATCACGAGTGTATTTCCCTTCGATTAAGGCAAGATATGATTCAAGTTCAGGAGCATCGCTTCTGTCAGCAACACCTGCGACTGCCGGGAAATGAAGAATCTGGGATTCAACCGAGGGGTTGATGAGCCGGGCAATTTCAGTTCCAAGCATACCTGCAGTAACACCAAAGTCGCCTCCTACATGATAGGGGTTCACGTGGGCACGCAGATACTTGTCGATGGTGTCATCGGGGTGGTGGTGATCTGCGACGATAACATCGATATTGTAGACATCAGTCATTTTATATGACGGCATGTCCTCCTCGGTTGAACCATTGTCCATTAGGAGAATGAGCGGAAGTTTCTGACCGAATCTGACATTGTCTTTGAGCAGCATGTCGAGATCGCGGGTCACATCCTCAATCTCGTAGAAAGGAGCCTTTGAAGGAGAGCGGCGGAACAGGAAATTATCCTGGTCGGGATCTCCGCCGTTATCGCGGATGAACTGGGTGACTGCGGTTTCTACAGATACTGCAGCACAGATACCATCTGCATCGGCGTGGTGACGAAGAATGATCGGCTGCTGGGTCAGAACCGCACGGCGGACAATTTTTGCGAGTTTGCGCATCTCAGGCCAGAGAGCATCAATCACTTCGCTTTCGATTAACGGTTTTACTTCTGGTGGTTCGGCACGGAGTTCCAGGGCACGGTTGATTTTTGATCTGACATTGTCTGCTTCTTCTCCTCTGAGAACCTGCATGCCGGAGACTTCAATCTGCATCTGGTTGTTTCTGCGGGTTACTTCACCAAATACTCGTACAACATCACCCAGATTTACATCGGGATAAGAACGAACGCCTGCTTCAGTAAATGCCGCAGCATCCTCAACACCCGTATCATCACAGATGGTGAAGATAGTCGGACCGGAAGTCTGCTTAATCTGCACAACGTCTGCTTCGATTGTCACATTTCTTCCGATTTTGTTTTGAAGTTCGGAGAGATGGGAGAGATTAATTGTCTTCGCGACGAGCTGGGTTTCATAGCTTCCTTCGGTGAGAGTGACCTCTCTCAGATCGATGTTTCCATTCGGCCGGATCTGGTTTACGAGAACGATGATTGAATCGCGTTCCTGTTTATCGGTTATTACATTGCTTTTATGCAGAAGACCTTTGGTTTTATCATTCAACTGTACAAAAGTCCCGAATGTTGCAAATCCCTGAACTTTACCGATGTACATGTTGCCTTCAACAATGTCATCCACATCACAACCCGGACCAAGCCGGTATACTATATCAGTCATTATTTTTACTCCTCTTCAAAATCGTCTATTTCATCAGTATCTGCACCGCAGAGCCCGTAGAGTTTTTCTTCACCGTCACGCCTGCCGCGTGCGACCAGAAGGTCGCCTGCATACAGATAGACATTTCTGCCCGGACGATAAACCCACTTGTTTTCATGCTTAATTGCAAAGATAACCATGCCGGTAACGGTACCTACATGGGACTCTGCAAGGGATTTATTCTCAAGCGTGGATCCTTCATGGACCATGACCCACGAAATGATTTCATCGGATTCCCGAACGATTCTTTTGATAATCGGGGGAACTTCGATTTCACGAAGTACAACGTCAGCGATAGAACACGCGGCATCCGAGATGGATTCGGCAAACGAGGACATGTAGAGCATGCCCCGGAGGCTTGTGACATCTTCAGTCCGTTTGGCAGCTTCGAGTGTCCAGAGATCGAGTTTAAGCCGCATTTCGTCGAGTTCTTCCTCAAGTGCCACCACTTCATTTGCAAGGTCCATGTTTTCATGAAGCAAAGCTGAGTAGGCGAGACCAACAGAGAGTTCACTGATGTTTTTCATCTCGATCATAAGAGCAGCCGCCCGGTCAAGATCAGTGATGGGTGTTGACGGTTCTGGTTCGTCTTCCGGTTCCGGCTGACCTGTGAGTTCGCAGAATGCGGGAAATCCATACTCCGATCCTCTGCCGACTAAGACATCACCTGCACGAAGGACGGTGTGCTTGTCGGGATCGTAGAATCTCTGCCGCATTCTCCTAATCATAATGATCCGAATACCGGTCGATGACTGGAGCTTGATATCTCCAAGACGGGCGCCGTCAAGCGGACTCCCGGGTGCAACGACCGACCTGTAGGTGGCTTCTTCCGCTTCAGGAAGAGCACGCCGCAGGTTTGACGGGAATGAAACATGCCGCATGATATTTTTTGCAATATCTGCTGCATGATTGGAAATCCGCTCGGAAGCTTCGGCAAGCTGCAGGAGACCGCTCATCGGTTCGGTTTCGTCTATACGCCTCACACTCATCATACTGGTAATGCGTGCCTGGTAGACGAGGTCATTCATACGTTCTTCGAGTTCTATGACTTCATCTGCTATGGCGTTGCTTTCAAAAAGCACCGCAGAGTAAGCCAAATCAACCATAAGTTC
>DATESH010000105.1:0-4404 GCA_035270965.1 Methanocorpusculum sp. | reverse complement strand
AGATGAGATAGAGCGGGATTTCCCGAAGCGTCCCCATTTCATCGGTTTGTGCAGAGATATTCTTCAGACTCGTTTTGATTGCCAGCCGCGGAGCAGAAGGGGTTTCCGTGTTTCGGAGTTTTTCCAGTTTTGGAGGTCACGTAGAACAAATCCCGGTCTTTCGACCAACGCGGATTATATAATCGATAATATAAGTTGTCTGCTGCGGGACATCGTATGTATATCATCGGGGCATGATGATTTTTCGGGATGCACATTGATTTGGCGCCTCCAATCTTCCTGTTCCCTTCCAATCACCAAACAAAATCATGATTAACCCTCACAACCTATTAATAAAACGAATTGCTTATTATAGACCGGGAAATTAAGAGGATAAAAAATGGAAAAGACACAATTCGTAGAAAATATCGCTGAATCCACTAATGTGGACTCAATCTTCCTTGTGAAGCGTGCTGATCTCAGAAGCAAACATGGCGAGCAGTTTGCCCACCTCACCCTTGTCGACCGGACCGGCACAATCGAGGCAAAAATCTATGGCGAAAATGTCCTTGAAGCCCCCGGATTCATAAAACTCGGACGCGTCTATAAAATCACCGGCATGGCAAAAGCCAACCAGAACGGTGAACTCTATATCACATCAGACTTGCCTGAGACGCTCAAAGAAATATTCGCCGGTCCGGTCGCATTATCCCCCGGGCAGGAGAATGATTTTATCTACACACCTGCTGAAATCGGGAAAAATGCATCCGAGCTCCAGAAAATCGTCTCATCAATAAAAAACACCGATCTCAAAATGTTTGTTGCCTGCTGTCTGGACAACCGATTCTATGAATGTCCTGCCGCCATTCGCCGTCATCACGAATACACAGGCGGTCTTTGCGAACACACCCTTGAAACCGTAAAAATTGCCCTGAGTCTCATGGAAAATGTCGCCAGAACCGATGGAATCAACAGGGACATGGTAATCGCCGGGGCAGTCCTTCATGACATCGGTAAAATATTCTGCTTCGACAAGGAAGGATACGGTTATGCGCCAAACGACACCTACAACCTCATCGAGCACATCACCATGGGAATCATATATATCGATGAATACAAATACCTCATCAGTGAAGAACAGCTTCTCCAACTCCGTCACATCATCCAGTCCCATCACGGAAGCTACGGGGATGTCATCCCTCTGACCGCCGAAGCATGGATCGTTCATGAGGCAGATTCCGGGAGCTCTCTTCTCCGCAGCATAGTCGACGACCTCGCCGACATACCTGCCGGTCAGAAGAAAAAAGGACTCCGCTCCGAAAAATTCCTGTGGCATGCCGTTTGAGCACCCACAGAGATAGTAATTTATAATCCAGTCTGACTATAGTAGATAAGTAAGGAAAAAGCCATGGAACACGCAGATATTATATACGGAGCCTATACCTATACTAAAAATGCCTTTTTCGGTCTGAAACAGCTGCCCCGCTGGATTGTCTTATTCCTCTACCTCGCGGTTCCGATTCTGGGCGGTCTGCTTGTCGCAACAGTCATACTTCAGTTTCTGGTCCAGCCTTTTTTGGTCGGTCTGCTCGTCAATGATAATTACGGATTCACGCAGGCAAGTATCTCCGGACTTCTGCAGTACATTGCTATAATCCTGGGTCTCGCCTGTGTCATCTTCGTTCCGCTGATTCAGGGATACTGTTACCGGATTTTCAAAAGCGACGGGCCTGATCTTCCGGAGCACAACCATCTCTGGAAACTCTTCTTCAATGGATGGCGGGTCAATGCGGTAATCTTATTTTATGCAATACCGATAATTGTAATCTCCCTCATCTACTCGCTGATATTTATGTATCTCTTCCCGAACGCGGGCATGTATGCTACACTTGATGTTCTGAAGTTGGACAGCATTCTTTTTGTTCTCACAACATTCTCCTTTGTAACTCTCGAGTTTATCACTCTGATTTTCGTCTCCCTTTTTGCCTTCGTGGGACTCGTCCATCTTGCCCGGTCCGGTTCTCTCTCTGAAGCAATACATCTTCGCGGGATTGCCGGAATCATCAGGAAAATCGGCTGGTATGATTACATCCTTTCCCTCGTTATCATGAGTATCCTCTTCCTTCTGGTTACGTTCGTCATCATAACCCTCGCCCAGTTCCTTGCCTACAACGGAGTTGCGATAGTTGTACTTCTTGGCGTTTATTTCTTCGTCATGATCCCGATTGTGGTATTTTTTATCAAGTACCTCTCCCAGGTTTATGATACGGCATTTATGGTTCCGGAATCGGACGATGCAGACTTTGATGAGTTCTGATGCCGGATTTATTCTCCCTTCAGTCCACCTATTCCCCGAAAGGCTCCCAGCCAAAGGCGATTGAAGAACTGACCGAAGGTCTTCTGGACGGTGAACAGTATCAGACTCTTCTCGGAGTCACGGGTTCGGGTAAGACATTCACGATTGCAAATGTCATCCAGAATGTTCAGCGTCCTACCCTCGTTCTTGCCCACAACAAAACCCTCGCTGCCCAGCTCTATAACGAATTCCGGGAGTTCTTCCCGAATAATCATGTTGAATACTTTGTCTCCTATTATGATTATTATCAGCCGGAGAGTTATATCGCCAAAAAAGATCAGTACATAGAGAAAGATGCCTCCATCAATCCGAAGATCGAGATGCTGCGTCTTGCGGCGACGGCGTCTCTTTTATCCCACCGGGACACAATCGTCGTTGCATCCGTTTCCTGCATTTACGGTTTGGGTAATCCGGCAAATTTCCAGAATCTTGCATTCGAAATCAGGAAGGGGCAGAAGATGGACCGCCGTGAGATTTTGGAACGGCTGCTTTCGATTCTCTACGAGAGAAACGATATCGAACTTATGCCGGGCAGGTTCCGGGTCAAGGGGGACATAATCGATTTCATCCCGGGTTATTTCAACGATATCATACGGATAGAGTTGTTCGGCGACACCATCGACCGGATCAGTGAGATTGACAAAACCACGGGTAAGGTAAAAGAGCGACTGGACTACTTCTTCATCTATCCGGCACGGCATTATGTGTCGCCCGAATCCGAACAAAAGCGGGCATTCGTCTCGATTCGAGCTGAGCTGGAATCGGTTCTTGCAGAAAACAAACTTGATGATCTTTCGGCACACCGGCTCCGTCAGAGAACGCAGTATGATCTGGAGATGATGGAGGAGGTCGGTTCGTGCAAGGGTATCGAGAACTACTCGAGGCACTTCGACGGACGAGCTCCGGGCGAGAAACCGTATTGTCTGCTGGATTATTTCCCGGATGATTTTCTCATGGTCATCGATGAGAGTCATCAGTCTCTTCCTCAGGTCAGGGGGATGTACAATGGGGACCGTTCCCGTAAGGAACCTCTTGTGGAGTACGGGTTCCGTCTTCCGAGTACGTTCGATAACCGCCCGCTCAAATTCGCTGAGTTCGAGAAGTATCTGAAACAGGTCATTTTCGTTTCGGCAACGCCGGGCGAGTATGAACGCAGCCATTCGAAGAACATCGTCGAGCAGATTATCCGTCCTACCGGTTTACTGGACCCGGTGGTCGAGGTTCGCCCGATTACCGGTCAGACCGATGATCTGATTAAGGAGATTACCGCTGTTATCAAAAAAGGAGACAGGGCTCTTGTAACGACGCTCACGAAGAAACTGGCAGAAGAGCTGACCGAATATCTTGCGGGGCAGGGAATAAAGACGCGGTATCTTCATTCCGAGGTTCTGACGCTGGAACGAACCGAACTTATCCGTCAGCTCAGGCTTGGGGTGTATGATGTGCTTGTGGGGATTAATCTGCTTCGTGAGGGTCTTGATATTCCGGAGGTGGGGTTCATTGGAATTCTGGATGCGGATAAGGAGGGGTTCCTGCGTGATGCCAGGAGCCTTATCCAGATTATCGGGCGGGCGGCACGGAATTCCGATTCGCATGTGGTGCTGTATGCGGATAAGATGACGGATTCGATGAAGGAGGCTTTGTTGGAGACGTCACGACGGCGTGAAATGCAGATTGCATTTAACGAAGAGCACGGGATTACGCCGGTGACGATTAAAAAACCGGTGAGGGAGAAGGAGGTTGATATTAAGGATATTAAGCATCTGCCGAAGTCGGAGATTCCCAATCTCATTATTGAACTGGAGGCCGAGATGAATGCGGCAGCGGATGCACTGAATTTCGAGAGAGCAATCGAGCTCCGTGACCGGGTGAAGGCATTGCGGACCAGTGTGGGGGAGTCTGATTCCCGGTAATCCCGGATGAAAGATGGTATTACTCAATCACTTTTTGCAATCTGCCGCATCCGTTCAATTCCGTGAACTTCGCTGACAACCAGTTCGACTTCCGGCGGCACAGAGTCTTTCCATGCATCTCCATCCAGCATTTTATTCCTGACCGCTGTTCCGGAC
>DATESH010000104.1:0-2882 GCA_035270965.1 Methanocorpusculum sp. | reverse complement strand
CGCGAATCAGAACACTCAATCCAGAGGACTGTGGGGTGCTGTGCTGTGGTCAGCTGCATGTACCGGTCTTTTTTACGCTCGAAATCCTTTTCCAGGAAAACCTTGTTGCCTTCAATAAAACTGTCTATCATGAGAAAAACCCAGATATATGTTTAATTGACCTGCATACATAAGAGTATTTGGGTTATTATTTTGCAGGTCTGCTGCACCCTTCGCTGCCCCGGATTAAACGGCAAATTGTACAGAATTTTTTTTCAAGCTCCTCATCGCTGAGTTTTCCTGATTTTATATCCCCGGCAAGTTTGCTGATTACTTCATTGACATTATCGTTGAATACTATCCTATAACCCCTTTTGCCGGAGAGATACTGGGAAACTGCAGACGGGGCAAGCTTGAGGGACTTTGCGACCTGAATTTGTGATACTCCAAGATTGACAAGTTCGGCAGCAAGAGCTGCCTGTATTGCGGGGATGATGTCCCATACTATTTCCTGACAGGGAACTTTAACCATATGTATATTTTATTCACACTGTGATGTATTATAGATTTCACCATCACACTAAGCGAATGATTTTATGATTCCACCTTCCAATGATTTGTATATGAGCCGGTTCCGACCGCGTGCGGTCCTTTTCGATATGGATAATACTCTTCATGATTTGCGGGGAGCAAGGTTCGCCGCGGCAGATGCATTGATGGCTTACTACGGGGTATTTGGCGATCTTCACTTTTATTCGCTGAATCGAAACCCCCCCACGCTAATCGAGGATGCAGTGTCCGCGTATATAGCAGACGGTGTACCGGCAGACCCGGAGGTTTGTGCATGGCTCTATCACACGCTTGAACATGCCTGTATTTCCTCGTTTGATGGGATTACCGATGTCCTGGATGCTTTGAAGAAGGATGGGGTGAAACTTGCGGTTATCTCGAATGCAGATCCGGAAGATACGGAAAAACGGCTTGCTAACCTGCATCTCCGACCGTATTTCAACGCGGTAATAACACCGGATACATTCGGGATTAAGAAACCGAATCCGCTTGTCTTTAAAAAAACACTGAATTTGCTTGGCGTTTCCGCAGAAGAGACTGCAATGATCGGGGATAAAAAGGACCGGGACGTTTTCCCCCCGAGAGAGCTGGGGATTTTTGCCATTCATGCACTCTACGGGACACTGGAAAAACCTGATAGAGAGTGTATGGTATCAAAACCCCTGGAGATTCTAGAACTGCTCGCCGTAACGCGGGATTAGCTTTTTCAGGTATTTCAAACTGCAATTTTATCTATCTTTGAAGAGACAATATCAGGTATGATACAGAATGCAGGAGACACTTTTATTGAAGCGACCAAATATCCCTCCACGGAGATTACTGATGCGGCTTCCGGCAAACCTGCCCCGGAACGTCCGATGCCTGCGGGGAATAGTCATGTGCTCCCGGACCCTTTGAAAAATCATCATACTATGGATCTCACTACTGCATTGCAGACCCGCCGCTCTCTTCGTATGTTTACGGGGTCCCATCTTACTGAGGAGCATTTGTCCTATCTTCTGTGGGCAGCCCAGGGAATTACCGGACAATCAGAAATGTTCCGGAGTTCTCCATCGGCAGGGGCACTGCATCCTGTCGATATTTATATCGCGGTTCAGAAAGTTGCCGGGATTCCTGTCGGTATCTGGAGATATTACCCGAAAGGTCACCTTTTGGAATTGATTGAGGAGGGAACTGACCCAATCAGTGCACTGGGAAAAGCATGTATGATGCAGCCGGCAGTTTTGCGTGCTCCGGTTCTCTTCTGTTTTGTAGCAACTCCATATCAGGTTACCTGGAAGTATGGTGTCCGCGGGTATCGGGATATGTTCCTTGATGCCGGTCATATATGTGAAAATCTGTACCTGGCAGGGACACAGGAGGGACTGGGGGTCTGTGCAATCGGGGCATTCTCTGATGATGATGCACATAGGGCTCTCCAGCTTTCAAAGGAGCAGATTTTCCTGTATGCCGCGGCATGCGGTCATCCGAAAATACAATGAACAACGAGTCAGCGGCTCTGCACAAACCCGCAGAATTTTTGTTTTGTTTCGGTTGAATTAAATCTCATTCACAGAACACATGAACTGAAGTTGCCTTGAATGTCAGCCACACCATACTCCCCAAAGTGATTCCAAGACGCTGAATGCTTTGACGGGTAAGAACCGCAGTCAGAATAATCCCTGCTTCGACAACAATTTTAGAATAAACCCCACTATCGATAATCTCGGTAACAACACCGGAAAATGAGTTTTGTGCAGATGAAGTAAACGGCTCTGTGGAAATAATCATATCCTCCGGTCTGATTCCTGCATGTACCCTTCCGGTCAGCTCCGTTACTGTCCGGATTATTGTAGAACCCATGTGAATTTCAACAATTCCTGACGGGGTCATAACCGCATCACCCGAGAAAATATTTTCCATACCGGTAAAGTTTGCAATAAAATCCGAGACCGGATGACGCATAATCATATCCGGCGTTCCCTCCTGGACAATCGTCCCGTCCCGCATCACAACCACACGATCAGCAAGTGCATAAATATCTTCAAAATGATGCGTGATGTGCAGAATCGTCATTCCCGTTTCTTTGTGAATCGTCTTGAGCTCAGCTCTCAGACGTTCACGCGTAATCATATCCAGAGCGGAAAGGGGTTCATCCAAAAGAAGAATCAACGGGCGCAGGAGAAGGGATCGGGCGATTGCAGTTCGCTGCTGTTCACCGCCGGAAAGTGTCTTTGGATATCGCTCGAGGAGATGGGAGATGCCAAAAGTCTTCGCAATATCCCGTATTGCAACTTGCCGTTCCGTTTGGGATACACCCCGCTCCTTTAGACCGAACCCGATGTTTTCTGCAA
>DATESH010000103.1:0-19310 GCA_035270965.1 Methanocorpusculum sp. | reverse complement strand
GGCTGGTATTATACCGGAGATAAGGCACGGATAGATGAAGACGGCTACTACTGGTTTGTCGGCAGAAATGATGATGTGATTAAGAGTTCGGGATACCGTATCTCTCCGTTCGAGGTCGAGTCAACTCTTCTTGAGCATCCGGCAGTCAAAGAGAGTGCTGTGGTGGGTTCTCCTGACGATATTCGCGGGATGGTCATCAAGGCGTTCATCGTTTTACATTCCGGCTATAAGCCTACGGATAAACTCGCGAAGGAGATTCAGGCTTACGCGAAGAGGACGACCGCTCCTTATAAGTATCCGAGGCTGATTGAGTTCATGGATGAGCTGCCGAAGTCTTTCTCCGGGAAGATCAAGCGCGGCGAACTTCGCGAACGTGAGATGAAACGTTTCGAAGAGCAGAATACATCTGAATAATCTCCTTTTTTCCCTGGTGATCCATTGGTATTCCCTATGATTACGGGCATGTTTCCCGCGGTTTCCGGGAAGAATAAAACCACACATATATTTAGCAGAACGACTTATATTTAAGAGCACTTTTAGAGCGAGAGTAGCCAAGCCAGGTCAACGGCGCTAGCTTCAGGGGCTAGTCTTGTAGGAGTTCATGGGTTCGAATCCCACCTCTCGCACTGTTTTGAAGAGTTAAAGTTCATAGTGAAACAGGTCACTATTGATAGTTGGTCGTCATTTTTACGGACGCGATTTTCTCAAAGAGATAAGCAGTTTTGAGTCTGTCATTGGCTTTTTTTTACCGTTCCTTCATTGATCATGAAGCAGACGATGATCCGGAAACATTGTAACACCAATTAAAGAAGGAAATATCCTCATGGCATGGGTTTATTACCACTTCGGTATATGGAATTGCACAGAGGACAGAAATATGAACTATTACAAGGAAGTTATTGTACTTCTTACGGCAATGGTCCGCAGGGAGATGCGATCAGGATTGATACCTATGTCCGCCTTGTGCGGTGATGAAAGGAGAAACACATGAAAAAACAGATACTAACTATTGGAATTATTGCGGTGATTGTAATCACCGCTTTTTTTGCCGGCTGCATAACACAGACAGAGACCGGAGAAACAGAGACAACGCCCGGCGTGATGGAACTCTACCCTATTGTCGATACCGGCCAGGTAAATTGTTACAACAATGAAGAAGAAATCAGCTGCCCTGCAGAGGGCGAGGCATTCTATGGTCAGGATGCACAGTTTTCAGGCAATCAGCCGGAATACACTGTTTCAGATGACGACCTTACCGTCTATGACGAAGTCACCGGACTGACATGGCAGAAGACACCCGATACCGCTGGTCTGAGCTATGAAGAAGCATATGAATACTGCCAAGAACTGGAACTGGGAGGATATGACGACTGGCGCCTGCCTACCACAAAAGAACTGTTTTCCATCAGCAATTTCTCAGAGGGCTGGCCCTATCTGGACACGACATACTTTGACCTGGCAGAAACAGGAAGTGTCAGCAAGGATGAACAATACTGGACTGAAAAATATGTCGGCACAACGGCAGAGGGCGGCTCAGATGCAGCGTTCGGAGTTAATCACGGCACAGGGCATATCAAGGCCTACCCGGCAAAAGTCTCCGGTCAGATGGGAAACTATGTCCGGGCAGTTCGTGGAGACATATATGGTGTGAATAATTTCACAGACAATGACGACGGGACAATCACAGATAATGCAACCGGACTTATGTGGCAGAAGGCCGACAGCGGCTCCGGTATGGACTGGGATAACGCCCTTACGTATGCCGAAAATATGACGCTGGCCGGATATGACGACTGGCGCCTGCCTAATGTAAAAGAGCTTCAGAGCATCGTCGATTACACGCACGCACCCAGCGCCGGTGATGCGGCAAACGTAGGGCCTGCAATTGATACAGACTTCTTTGAGATAACAGAACTTCCTTCAGGAACAACAGACTACAGCCCTGATTACGGGTATTACTGGACGAGTACCAGTGCCTACTTTGGCAAAGACAGTCCGGAGTATTACTATGCCTGGTATGTGGCCTTTGGATCGGCGGTTGGCGGTGACGGTGCTGACTTTCATGGAGCAGGTGCCGTGAGATTCGACACCAAAGTTGAAGACGGCCCGCTTGGCGAAGGAGGCGAACGTTATTACAACTACGTCCTCTGCGTGCGGGATATTAATCAATAAACAGGTCATTTGAACGGCCTTTGCGGGATGAAAGGATTGCCGGAAAGATCCCCCACTTTTTGACATTAGATGGGGGATAATCCCAGGATATGGTAAATATGACCCGTAAAATGAAAAAATATGGCTCTGTAGATATATTAATCACAGTTTTTTTTGGATACATAGTATCCCGCACTGTTTTTTAGATATTATGAGGACTTTGATTCCTGATTTTTGTCAAGGGCCGATGTACATCAGGAATTGAATGTTCATTACCTTGGCATACTGATAACAGGTAAAAAAAGAGTTATTCCAGCTCGAACGCACCCATATACAGCTGATAATACGTCCCTTTTTCAGCAATCAGCTTTTCATGGCTGCCCCTCTCAATAATTCTGCCGGAGGCAAGCACCATAATAATATCCGAGTTCTGGACCGTTGAAAGCCGATGGGCGATAACGAACACTGTTCGTCCCTTCATCAGGGAATCCATACCAGCCTGAACGATTGCCTCTGTTCTCGTATCAATACTCGACGTAGCCTCATCCAGGATCATCACCGGGGGATTAGCCACTGCTGCCCGCGCAATCGATAAAAGCTGTCTTTGACCTTGGGACAGACGTCCCCCGTCACCGTGAAGCAGAGTATTATAGCCGTCAGGGAGCCGGGAAATGAAATCATCCGCATTGGCAAGGCGTGCCGCCTCATAGACCTCCTCATCCGTTGCATCCAGTTTTCCGTATCTGATATTCTGCATAACGGTTCCGGTAAACAGATTTGTATCCTGCAAAACGACCCCGAGTGACCGTCTCAGAGCGGCCTTTTTGATTCTCCTGATACTAATCCCGTCATAGAAAATCTCGCCGTCCGGCACATCATAGAACCGGTTGATCAGATTCGTAATCGTCGTCTTACCGGCGCCGGTCGCCCCGACAAATGCTACCTTCTGACCAGGATGTGCATATACCGAGACATTATGAAGAACTTCCTTCTCAGGAGAATACCCGAAACTTACATTGCGGAGCTGCACATCTCCTGCGAGCCTCGTATAAACCGCGACTCCGTCCTTCATCTCTTTCCACGCCCAGATTCCGGTGTATTTCTGAGTTTCAGTCAGGATACCATCCGTATCCTTGGCATTAACCAGAGTAACATCGCCTTCATCTTCCTCTGCCGGTTCATCCATCAGCAGGAAAATCCGCTCAGCCCCTGCAAGTGCCATAACAACAGAACTCAGCTGCTGGGAAACCTGACTGATTGGCATAGTGAAACTCTTACTCAGTTGTAAGAACGTCGCAATCGCTCCAAGAGTGATACCGCCGATACCGCTTATCGCGAGGGCTCCTCCGACGACTGCCACTAAAACGTATTGAATATTTCCGATATTTGCCACGATCGGCATGAAAATATTCGCAAACTTGTTGGCAGACGTCGCGTGCCCGCAGAGTTCGTCATTCAGTTTATTGAACTCCTCCTTTGCTTTCTCCTCATGGCTGAAGACTTTCACAATCTTCTGTCCGTTGATCATCTCCTCGATGTATCCGTTCACCTGTCCAAGGGACTTCTGCTGCCGGATGAAATAGGTTGAACTCTTTCCCCCGATATTTTTTGTAACAAAGAACAGGAGAATGAGCATGAACAGAATCAGAATCGTCAGATACCCGCTCGTGTAAATCATCGCACAGACAACGAAAATGATGGTCACAATCGATGAAAACACCTGGGGTACACTCTGGGAAAGCATCTGGTGAAGCGTCTCCGTATCGTTCGTGTAATGACTCATCGTGTCGCCGAACTGGTGGGTATCGAAGTACTTTACGGGTAACTTCTGCATGTGGGCAAACATCTCGTCACGAATCCTTTTCATAATCCCCTGGGAAATGATGACCATGAGTCTGCTGTAGATTAGTGTCGCAAGAACTCCCGCGATATAGATAAGACCCATGAAAAGGATGGCCTGCAGGAGACCGGTGAAGACCGGATTTTCCACTCCGAGAAGCGGCGTGATGTAATCATCAATCAGCACTTTGAGGAAAAGCGAACCGATCACACCCGCAAGCGTGCTTAAGAGAATACATATGGCAACAATGGCGAGAGTGAATTTATACGTACCCGACAGATAGGAAAGAAGCCGCTTTGTGGTCTTTTTCATGTCTTTGGGTTTTGGTCCCCTCTTCATCGAGCCGCGTTTGTTACCCATCGGTCCGGGTCCCATCCTTGGCGGCATTATACATCACCTCTCACTGTTTGTGAAGAGTAAACTTCCCGGTAAATCGGATTGGTTGCCATGAGTTCGGCATGGGTTCCGACTGCGTTGATGTGCCCGCTTTCCATGATGATTATTTTATCAGCGTCCTCGATTGAGGAATAACGCTGGGCAATGATCAGTTTGGTGGTGTTTGGAATCTCCTCCCTGAGTGCTTTTCGTATCAGGGCATCCGTTTTCGTATCAACAGCACTTGTCGAATCGTCCAGAATCAGAATCTTCGGTTTCTTTAACAGGGCGCGTGCGATGCAGAGTCTCTGTTTCTGACCGCCGGATACATTTGAGCCGCCCTGCTCAATCATCGTATCATACTTGTCGGGGAAGTTTTGGATGAATTCGTCCGCACAGGCGAGTTTACAGACCCGGACGAGCTCTTCGTCCGTTGCATCCGGATTGCCCCATCTGAGATTATCCTTGATAGTTCCGGAGAAGAGGATGTTTTTCTGCAGAACGATGGCGACCTGGTTCCGGAGTGCGGTCAGGTCGTAGTCTCTGACATCAAGTCCGCCTACAAGAACCGAACCTCCTGTCGTATCATAGAGACGGGGAATGAGCTGGATAAGCGTGGTCTTTGAACTGCCCGTGCCTCCGAGAATGCCTATCGTTTCACCGGATTTAATCTCGAGATTGATTTTCTGAAGACATAAGCGGTCCGTAACGGCTGAGTAACTGAAGTCTACGTTACGGAAGGAGATGTCCCCGTTCCTGACGACGAATACCGGATTCTGCGGGTTGTGCAGATCGCTTTCTTCGTCGAGGAGTTCGACGATACGTTTTGCAGATGCACGCGACATGGTAATCATGACAAAAACCATGGCAAGCATCATCAGGCTCATCAGAATCTGTATGGTGTATGCAAAGAGACTGACCAGCTGACCCGTAGTCATGGTTTCTGCGACGATGAGCTGCGCCCCGAACCAGGATATAAGCAGAATAGCCAGATATACTACGAACTGCATCATAGGGCTCACGAACGCGAGCAGTTTTTCGGCACCGGAGAAGTATTTGTAGATGTCCTTTGAGACGTCTTTGAATTTATCCACTTCGTGTTCATCACGGACATAGGATTTGACTACGCGGATTCCACGCAGGTTTTCCTGAACGATTTTGTTGAGCCGGTCGAAGGTTTTGAAAACCTTTTCGAAGAGGGGCTGGACTTTGATGATAATAACATACATGCCTATGGCGAGTATTGGAATCAGGAATAGGAATATGATGGAGAGTTGTGCGTTTATTCCTACTACCATGAGGTAGGCCAATATCAGCATCAGCGGACAGCGTATCGCAATCCGGAGAATCATCTGGTAGGCGTTCTGGATGTTGGTGACGTCTGTGGTGAGCCTGGTGATTATGCTTGATGTTGAGAATTTATCGATGTTTGCAAAGGAGAAGTTCTGGACATTATGGAACATGTCGTGACGAAGGTTCCGTGCGAACCCGGCGGAGGCGGAAGCCGCGAATTTGCCGGCGAGAACGCCGAATATGAGGGAGAGGAGGGCGAAGATGAATAAAATGAGACCAAGCCTGAGAATGATATCCATATTCCCTCCGGTGATTCCATCGTCGATGAGGTTGACGAGAATCAGCGGAATGATAATTTCCATTATAACTTCGAGTGCGACAAAGAGTGGAGTTAAGAAACTGTCTCTTTTAAAGTCCCGGATGGAACCTGCGAGGCGTTCTATTATATGATTCATACCTGTCCCTCCAGATTGGCTTTCATTTTCCCGATAATGGAACGGAAAACCGCCAGTTCCTCAGGAGATATCCCTTCAGTGAGATGGTCTTCCAGCTGAATCAGATTGATCTGTGCATGTCTTCTGACGGCAAGAGCCTTATCCGTTAAAACGATCTTTTTGAGTCGGGCATCATAGTCGACCGGTTCTCTTCTAATGAGCTCGTTCTTTTCCATGAGCTGGAGGATCCCTGTTGCTGTGGAGCGTCTGATGGAATATTTTGTCTCGATATCTCTTTGAAAAACATCCTTTTTCTCTGCATGATGAATATATCCGATTATCTGGATCTGAGTCCCTGTGAGATTTTTCAGAGGTCCCTGGGCAGCAGTACTGTTCAGATTTCGTTTAATCTGGTTTGAAAGGATTTTGATTAAAATCGCTATCGGAAGTTTGTCACCCATATACAAAATAGTTAGGGTGCTAACAATATATACATTTTCAGTTTGGGTACTTGTCGAAATTTTAGTGACAGCTGTCAATCTCCTGATTCTGAGAAATCCTGCCGATCACGAAAAAAAAGTTGATTATTAATTAGTATGTCGCAAGGTAGCGTTTGATTTCCCAGTCGGTGATTGCCTTTGAGAAATCCCCCCACTCCATCTCACCGATACGGTTGAGCTGGGCGACTACATGTTTGCCGAGAACATCGCAGAGCAGCTTGTCATTCAGCAGAGCTTTGTTCGCTTCACACAGATTGCCCGGGAGACAGCGGATTCCTTCAGTTTCACGCTCATAGGCGGTCATCCTGAAGATATTTTTATCCACACTTTCCGGCGGCTCGATCTTCTGGGTCACGCCTTCCATACCTGCGGCAAGCATCACTGCAAACGTCAGATAAGGGTTACAGGTAGGGTCAGGACTGCGGAGTTCAGCGCGGGTGCTTTTTCCTCTTGAAGAGGGAACTCTGATCAGGGCGGAACGGTTCATCGCAGACCATCCGATATACACAGGAGCCTCGTATCCCGGAATCAGCCGTTTGTATGAGTTGATCGTCGGGTTGGCAAGTCTCGTGATACCGTCAATATGCCGGAGAATTCCTCCGATGAACCAGCGTGCCGTTTCGGATAACTGATGTTCTCCTTCCGGATCGAAGAATGCATTTTTGCCGTCCTTCATCAGTGAGCAGTTCACGTGCATGCCTGAACCATTGATGCCGTATACCGGTTTCGGCATGAAGGTCGCGTGAAGGCCGCGGTGGAGAGCCAGCGTTTTTGCTACGAATTTGAAGGTAACGACCTTGTCGGCCATGGACAGCGCGTCCCCGTAGGTGAAATCAATCTCGTGCTGGGACGGAGCCACCTCGTGATGAGCTGCCTCAATATTGAATCCCATCTCTGATAAAGACGTAACCAGAGCACGGCGGACATCCTCTCCCGGGTCGGTCGGCGTCTGGTCAAAGTAGCTGCCGTGATCCTGAAGTTCTACAGAAGCGTGACCGTCCGCGGCGGTTTTGAAAAGGAAAAACTCCATCTCGGGTCCCACATTGAATGTGTATCCGAGTTTTGCCGCTTTCTCAATCTCCTGGCGCAGAATAAAACGCGGGTCGCCGCTGAACGGTTCACCGTGCGTTGTATAGACATTGCAGATGAATCTCGCGACACGGTATTTATCATCCGACCATGGGATGATCTGATATGTTGACGGTTCGGGTCTGAGAACCATATCAGACTCTTCGAGTCTCGCAAATCCCTGAATCGAAGACCCGTCGAAACTGATACCTTCAGTCAGAGCCTTTTTCATCTGTTTCGTCGGAATTGCAACATTCTTTGGTTTGCCCTCCAGATCAGAGAACTGAAGAAGCACAGACCGTACATTATCGTTCTCGAGTTTTGCAAGAACATCCCCAATTATAGCTGCACGGTCGCCGCCGTGAATTTCTTCAGAAACCATACTTACATATGTGTAGTAATGGATAATAAAACTCAAGTTCATCTATGTGCGCAGGGAAGGGTCGTGAATGTGTCTATAACAGAAGATAGATATAACATAACACTGTTATTATTCATCATGGCATTACTTACCGCAGAACTCAAAGAACAGATTGTCAAAGTTGGTACCTGTCATTTGGTTACTGCATCGAAATTCGGTGTCCCAAATGCAGCTCCGATGGGAGCATACATGGTGATGGATAATGACATGATCTGGATTGCAAACAATTTCATGAACAAGACCGCTGCCAACCTGAAGGAGAATCCGCAGGTCTCCATTCTTGTATGGAACAAAGATCTTGGAAACTGTTTCCAGCTCAAAGGAACTGCCGTTGTAGAAAAAGGTACCGAAGACTATAAGAAACTGAAGGCAATGCTTGACGCGAAAAAACCCGGACTTCCCTGCAAAGAGCTTGTCAAAATCACCGTCAAAGAAATATTCACCTGCATGCCCGGACCAAATGCAGGCAAAAAAATCTAACCTTTTTTTAGTCATATCCGCGGAAATCCGCATGTCACGCGCAAAAGCGGATTACAGGGTATCAGGCATCGGATTCAAACACAAGTTCTAATACTCCACTCGACCGACGTAATTGTATAAAGCATGGCTGCTAAAAAAAGTACGAAAAAATCTGAGCCCGAAGCTGCTCCCAAGCTCTTTTATATCTTCTACAATCAGGAGAGATGGGACAACTGGCTCAAGACGCTCGAAGAGGCCGACTGGTCCGGCGATGAGGATTCTGAAGATATGCCTGAAGGTTACCGTTTCTTAAACGGACTCACCGACGATATCACCCTCGCCGCAATCAAAATCATCCGTCTCTATCAGAATAAGAGAATAACCCTCGAAGATGCCAGAAACAAACTCATCGGCGTCGAGGAAATTGTAATGTCGGAAGTTCCGGGCGATGACCTCGCGGAAATCGTTGGTTCGATGCAGGTTTCCCTGGTCGTCCTCTTCGCGGCAGTACAGAAGTATCTTGAATCCATATATCCTCCTGCAGAAGAGATTAAAAATCTCGTCAAAGAAGGTCGAAAAGCAATTGATAAAGACTCGGAAAAGGCACTTGATATCGCGTCTTCTATCGGATCTGCGGTCATCAACGGGGCTGCCTGCTGCGCAAAATACGTCAAGGATACTGACGACCCTACGCTGTTTGACGAGTGGCTTGTTGAAGTCGAGAGGATTGCCGATGCAATGAAATCACTCAAAGACTTTGACGAGGAAGCCGGAGAAAGCGCGTGATTGCAAGCAGGGCAAGATTCCGCTACATAAAAAAACTCCAGCGTGCGGCAGGTCACCGTCTGCCTGACGGCGCGTTTCACCCGGCAAATCTGGAAGCGATTTCCGGGTCGATGAACATAGACAGTCTTGACCCGGGTACCCGGGATCAGGTGCTCCGCTTCTTTAAGGATTTCCTTGACTGTAAATGCCGGGATTCACCACTTTGCGGTTGTCCTGAGAGAAAATTTGTTATCAGTATCCTCGAACTCCGTGAGATGGGACTCGATCACAAAGACATTCACCGTCATCTGCTTGATGAGTATGGAATCGATCTTTTTCCGGCAGATATCCTGAGTTTCCTTGAGGACTCCGTGCATCTTCTCGAAGCTGTCAGAAGTGTGGCAAACCTTGCCGGGCAGAAGGACCTGGTGCAGCTGTCCGACGGGCATATCAGAAATATTTCACGCTAAGGGCACTACCTAAAGCCCAACTCTTTTTGTCTTACACATCAAACAGGAATAGTATGTTACCGGAGAAGAACGGATACTCAAATCAAATGGAGTATCTTTATCATAAATCCCTGATTCTGGAAAATCCATCTGATATGGATCCTGTATTGTATTTCTATTTCATAGATACAATTGCTCATCTGGATTACACGCTTTCGGCACTTGAATACGGCATCGACTCGATTAAATGCTCCATGACGGGAGAATATCTCCGCAGTCGTGTGGATACCACGAAAACCGGGGACTATGCCCGTTTCCCGGCTTTTATGCTCTGGCTCCGCGATACACACAAAGATATGTTCGAGGAGACGCCCATCATGTGGCAGCTTGTCTATGATCCGGACGAGCAGGCAGGATATCTCGGATTCAGAATTGTTCTTGATCCGTGTTCAAAAACTGCAGTCCAGCCACAGTTCTTCCATGATATGACTGATGACCTTTTCGCTCTCAAATTCCTCAGAAGCATCTACCCTGACGGCCCGCTTGGGAAACTCTTCACTGAATTTAAAGGGTTATAAGCTATGAAAGTCGCAAAGCTCTGTTCTGACCTGGTAAAAATCCGAAGTGAGAATCCTCCGGGTGACACGAGCGAAGCTGCCGATTACATCCTTTCTTTCATGGAAGGGATCGGCATACCGGGTATTATTACTACCGGACCCGACGGCCGGAATAATGTCATATCGAAAGACCAGACCGGCCGCCTTCTGCTGTCGGGACACATCGATGTGGTTCCCGCAATGGATGAGGGCTGGGATATTGGGCCGTTTTCCGGAGAAATTGACGATACTTTTGTCCATGGAAGGGGCTCGACAGATATGAAAGGCGGTTGTGCTGCTGTTCTCGCAGCAGTCGCCCGGGCAAAAGATGCGGGGGAAGAGCCCAAAGTCTCGCTCGCTTTCGTCTGCGATGAAGAAGGAGGCGGGAAATACGGTACAAGATATCTCATTGAAAAGAATCTTATCCATCCCTGCGATGCGCTTATTGCCGAGCCAACGCCGGTTTCTGCCCCTGCAGTGGGACAGAAGGGTATCTGCCGGTATACCGTGGAGTTTACGGGAGTTCCGGGGCATTCATCCCTGTATCCGATTTGCGGCGACAGTGCCATTATTCAGGCGATGAACTTCCTTTCCTGGGTGGCGGAGCTGCACAAACGTGTCTACCCGCAGACCCCTGAGATGGATAAAATCATCGAACACTCGGTTAAAGTCACGGAATACGGGGCGGGTCTGGATTTCACTCCAATGTTCCGTCAGATTATGTATAATCCGGGTATGATTTCAGGAGGAGAGAGGGTGAACATCGTGGCCCAGAAATGTACTCTCGAGATGGATATGCGGCCGCCCTGGGGTTGTGACTGTGATAAGCTTCTTGACGAAATCTGCAGACACCTTCCTGATTCTGCGGTTCTGATACCCCAGACTAAGGCTAACGCATCTCTTACGGCATCGGATTCGTTCCTTGTCAAAAAAACCTGTGATGCGATATCGGATGTCTATGGTATCACGTCCATGCCGGTGGTTCAGGGCGCGGCGTCCGATGCGAGAGCTTTGCGCATTGCAGGGTTCCGTGCGATTGAGTATGGACCGGGTGAGCTTGACACGATGCACGGTCTCAATGAACGTGTGAGAATCGACCAGCTGAAAAACTGTGAGGAGATTTATTACCGCCTCATACAGAATTACAAGAACTAAATGGATATTATGACAGAATCAAGAAAACCCCTCGCCTCGTGGAAAGGGCAGGACAGATATTTCGGGGAAGTCCTCTCTTCGCTTACAGGCATTTTCCTCTCGGGAGGGTGTTCCTGGAATCGCTGCCGGATGTGCGGTTATAAGAACGATCGTGATATATGTTCACGGGATGAACTTATCGACCACATGAAAGGTCAGATTCTCTGGATGCAGGAGAATTATGCGCCGGATGAGTTTCAGGTCGGAAAAATCTTCACGTCAGGCAGTGTCCTGGACCCAAAGGAGGTTCCGCTGGAAGTCCTCGATGCATTCGGTGAGTATTTCGCAGGAAAGCCGCTGATTGCAGAGTCCAGATCCGAGTATGTGACAGAGGATTCCCTTACCCGTCTCCTGAAGAACCTGGATAAAGGTCAGGCTCATCCGCTCACAATTGCCATTGGTCTTGAGACGACGGATGACACCATTCGTGAGAAATCGATCGATAAGGGAAACACGTTTGCCGGGTTTATTAAAGCGGCTGAGATTGCTCATGATGCCGGAGTGGGCATTAAGGCGTATCTGATGATGAAACCGCTCTTTCTGACGGAGAAAGAGGCGATGGATGATATGACGAAGTCTATCCGTGAGACAGTGCCGTATGCAGATATGATTTCCATGAACCTGTGTACGATTCAGGGAAAAACGGAGCTTGAACATTATTGGCAGAAAGGAGCTTTCCGCCCGCCGTATCTCTGGTCTGCCCTGAAGGTTATGCGTGAGGCTGAAGTTTTTGTTTCCTGCGATCCTGTCGGCGGCGGGTTCAAACGCGGACCGCATAACTGCGGAGCCTGTGATAAGGAGATCGTGGCGGCAATCAATGAGTATTCGGTGAGTGCAGATAAAAGCGTCCTGGATGATGCCTGGGCAACTCCCTGTGCCTGTAAGAAGGAGTGGGAGTTTGTGCTGGAGAATGAGAGGTCATGGAATATGCCTCTCACAAAGTAATTTTTTTTGATCTATTGATTTATGTATTCCCGGAAAGGATTTTCTGTATTTCATCAGGGATTTTTGCCTCTTTTAACGAAGACAATGCTTTATTAAGCTGTGTAACATCAGCATTCCCGGCAGATTCCTTCACAACACCGGAAGAAAAGACCCTGACCTGCCCCCCCGTTCCCTGAGTCAGGGGTTCGATAAACCGGATAGTTTCTTCGATTTTACTCTGACCGGTTTTCAGATAGCATCCCAAAAGTCTGTTCTCTTTCAGGCTTGCCTCCAGGTTACCCTTATTCACCGCATTTTCATTTCCTACTGAAACCAAATCATCCCGCGACCGGGATAATTGCTTTTCAACATTTACCTTCCCTGCAGAACCGGCTTTCTCTCCAAAGAAATAGCCGGCAAGAGTCCCGGTAATCCCGGTAAAAGCGGCAATCACCGCTACCAGATCCCCGGCTGTCCTCATCCCGGAAATAATCATAATTACCGCAATACAAAACGAAATCACCAGCCCGACCAGTGCGATATACAATCCATAGACCGCTTTAACTCCGCACTCAGGAATATTCCCGGAGTCCTGATCAGGTTTTACAACAGTTTGGGAATCTGCATTTCCATTCATACTCAGTATCCTGCATTTTTGTATAAATAATGATTTATAATAGACTATATCGCATCCTGCATTACCGTCCGAACAGATGATGCCGGCACACTAAAAAAAGGGAAAATCCTGGAAAATAAGGAATGAATTACTCTTTTGGTAAATCATATCTGCATAAGCTGAATAAATATTTCAGTTCACGAATGGGTTAAACCGGTCAGCGTATGAATACCAATCGCTCAGCGCAGATCTGTATTATTTCTGTTGAAGTTCTATTGTGCACTGGCTTCGTACCGCCCGCGGCATCGATGCAAGTTTGTTTTCATATTTATCGCAGGAAAATCCCTCTTTGGGCATCGGATCTGGGAGAACAATTCCTAGTTTACAGGTGATGTGGTAATTATAAAAATCCCGTTCTTTGTCATATGTGTATTCATGTGTAGCCACTTTGGAGCATGTTAAACAAGGAACAACCATGTATTTAAGATAGATTCGACCATACATTAAGTTGCCGGAATTGCCTCCTTTTGACCTAAATGATATACCCCACTCACCGGGCTGCTACCTTTACAAAGACAGTGAGGGCACGATAATTTATGTGGGAAAGGCAAAGGATCTCCGGAAACGTGTCTCATCCTATTTTCAGAAAAAAGACCATGACCCAAAGACACGAAAACTCGTGGAAACGATCTGCTCAGTCGAGTACATCGTAACCGGGACCAATGAGGAGGCATATCTTCTCGAAAACACCCTCATCAAACATCATCAGCCGAAATACAATATCGACCTCAAAGACGCCAAATCCTATGCATACATCGGGCTCACCAGAGAGCAGTTTCCAAGGATTACCATCGCACGAAATACCAAGGGAAACGGGCAGTTTTTCGGACCTTTCGTCTCAGGAAAAGAGCGGGACTACGTCCTTTCAGTCGTAAAAAAAACCTTCAGACTCAGGTCCTGCAAAAACATGCCGAAGAACCGGCCGTGCCTCAGATACCATATAGGGCACTGTTCCGGACCATGCGGTGGACATATTTCCCCGGACGAATATGCAAAACAATGTGCATATGCCGCAGATGTTCTGAAAGGAAACACCCGGGAAATCAAAAACAAACTCGAAGAGGAGATGGTGACCTACTCGAAGCATGCCGAGTTCGAAGCAGCCCTTCTCTGCCGTGACATGATAACGGCAGTCGAAAACCTCTCCTCCCGCCAGTATGTCACAAGGAAAACCGATCATGACGAGGACGTCATCGCCTACCGCGTGGCGGATGAGACCGTATATCTCATGGTGTTCCATGTTTACAAGGGAACGCTCGGGGGCAGGGAGGAGTTCATATTTGATGTGACCGATGGTTTCTTCGAGGAGTTTGTCTCCCGTTACTATACGGAAAATTCCATACCAAAGGAAGTCATCGTGGAAGATGAACTTGATGAGGGACTTGCAAAATATCTGGGAAACATTGCCGGATATATGGTTAAAATCACGGTTCCGCAGCAGGGTGCAAAAAAGAAACTGCTGGAACTTGCAGGAAAAAATATCGAGACCGTGCATTTCGGCGAGGAACTTAAGGTGATGGAGCTTCAGACGGCACTTCATATGAAGACGCCCCCGAATGTTGTTGAGTGTTTCGATATCTCGCATTTATCCGGGACGGACACGGTGGCATCCATGGTCCAGTTCCGCGGGGGCAAACCGGATAAGAGAAACTATCGGCGGTTCAGGATAAAAACCGTTGAGGGAATCGACGATTTTGCTTCGATGGCAGAAGTTATCCGCCGGAGATATACCCGGCTGATCGATGAGGAAAAACCCCTTCCCGACCTGATATTGGTTGACGGCGGAAAAGGGCAGCTTTCATCGGCGAAAAGGGTACTGGATGATCTGGATGCGGATATTCCGCTCATCTCCCTTGCGAAGTCAGAGGAAGAAGTGTTTGTAACCGGCGTCCCGTTCCCGCTTCCATTCGATAAAAAGACAAAGGCGAATATGTATCTTCAGGAGATCCGTGACGAGGCTCACCGGTTTGCCATTGAATATAATAGATTACTCAGAAAAAAGCGGCTGATTAAATAGAGAGATTCATGTTTTTTTCATCCACGTAAGAAGGACGCCGTCATCGATCCGCTCGATGTTTTTCAGCGAGAGACGGGTGAACTCATCAGACTCGGTAAAGCCTTCACCATCTGCAAGGGTCGGAGCATCTTTTCCGCCGATGATCAGGGCACCAATGTAGGTTCTGATTTCATCAAAAAGGCCGCTGCTTAAAAACGACCACAAAAGCGTAGCACCGCCTTCTACCATGAGCTGTTTTACACCCAGATTTCCCAGTTCATCAAGAACCATTTCCAGATTAACATAATCCTGACCTGCACAGATCACGGTTGCCTTTTCTCTGAGGGCATCACATCTGTCCTTTGGAGCTTTCTCCGAAACGAAAATGACCACACGGCCAAGTCCTTTTTTGAACATATCGCCATCAGCAGGCATCCGTGCCATGCTGTCAATCACAATTCTCATCGGGTGGGGGTCTTTTCCATTTGCCCTGCGTATCCCGGCATATTCCTCGCTTTTTACACGAAGCGAAGGATCATCCGACAAAATAGTACCAATACCGACCATTATGGCATCTGACTGTGCACGTAATGCATCAACACGAAAAAAATCATCTTTACCGGAGATTTTAGTCTGTTTCCGCTCCTTTGTGGCAAGTTTGCCATCAGCACTCATAGCTGCATTGATAATTACATAGGGATGCATGGAAAAACCTTAATCAAACGTAAATGTATTCACACACACACACACGAAACAGAGATGGGACAAGAAGTATTAAATCTTCTTGTATACGTTTACACCGACTCTGACTTCAGGAAACTTGCGTGAAACCGGTTTGTTCCCCATACTGGAACCAATCATCACGGTTTTACCGGAAGATGAAGGACCATTGTCCTGAGTAAGATCCACTTGGATTGTTAGTATGTCACCATCAACAGACATTTTCACATTTTTCATATTTGATAATGTGCACGAATATGTATTAAATGTTTTGGGCTTTTTTGAATGATTTCCTGCTAATTGTGAGGTTATGCAATTTTAGGACCCGGGACATGATAAATCAGGGATACATAATCCACAACTCTAATCACCCAAAAACACCAATGATTAGTATCATGCCAAACTTAACCGTTTCAGTACTCGCTCCTAACGGATATGCCAAGGACATTGGCAAAAAGGGAACCAGTACCGATATTACATTCTATAACCTGAAAAAGGGTCACATTACCGTGACTTTGCTGGAACCTACCAGATACCCCGACCGGCTGGCTCCGCTGTTTTATGTAGTTTCTATGGCCCATGAAGCGATTGTGGTGATTTCAGAAATTACTCCGATGGTAGCCGAGTGGATTTTAATGCTGGACTGTGCCGGAGTTAAAAACGGGACTATCATTCTGAAAAACTATATCCAGCCCAAGCAGATCGCCCCCCTTATCAAAGGAACGGTTCTTGAAAACTATACCTTCGCTGAAGAGGATTTCATCGGACTTTCGGCAGATCTTCTTGACCGTGCTGCAAAACAGCCGGATCTCGAGCCAAAAGACGGAGCGACCGGTTCGGTCCCGATCGACCATCACTTTAATGTGAAAGGAGTAGGAACGGTTATTCTCGGATCTGTCGTTGAAGGCTGGATTCGTAAACACGATAAGATGCGGGTCGAACCAACCGGAAAGACCGCCCAGATACGCTCTGTCCAGAAGCATGATGATGATTTTGCATGGGCATATGCAGGCGATCGTGTAGGATGCGCTTTGAAGGATATCGAAGCTGAAGAACTTGAGAGAGGTTATGTTCTGACGACCGATCCAAAGGTAACTCACACAACGGTGATTACCGGTCAGGCACATCTTGTGAAGTACTGGCCGTCTGAAATTAAGGAACAGATGGTGGTTTCTCTGGGTCATTGGATGCAGTTTGTATCCGCCCGCGTCACCGTAGTTGATAACGGCGCTGACTGGCATAATCCGAAACTGACGATTGAGATGGAAACCCCGCTCGTGTATAAACCGGGCGACTCGGCGGTTTTACATTATCTCGACGGCGGTAAACTCCGGGTTATGGGAACTATCATCCTTCCCTGATTTTTTTTGTTTATTTCCCTGTTATTGTCTGAAATTGTTTCTCTACCCGGTTTCGCGATTTCATGTACATCTGTTTCATGTACACCCGGGAAGAACCGGGAAAAAAAGATTCAGGGGTTTGATACCCCCCTGACGTTGAATACCTGTTTTTAGTGTCTGAAATGCCGGGTTCCGGTGAAAACCATAGCAATACCCAGCTCATTAGCCTTATCAAGCACCTCGGCGTCACGAATTGAGCCGCCCGGCTGAATCAGCGCAGTTGCTCCTGCGGCAGCCGCCACTTCCAGCGTATCGGCAAACGGCAGGAACGCATCAGATCCGATTACGGTTCCTTTCATCGTCCGGTCGAACTCCGCAGCCTTCAGGATAGCAAGCTTTGCCGAGTCCACACGATTCATCTGACCTACACCGATACCTACGGTTTCTGTCTTGTTTGCATAGATGATGGCATTACTCTTTGCGTACTTGACCACTTTCCAGGCAAGTCTGAGTGCGATGATTTCATCTTCGGTCGGGGCACGTTTCGAAACGACCTTCCATTCTTCTTTGTATTCCGGTGTTCTCTGTACAAGAACTCCGCCGTCGATGGTCCGTATTTCATCAGCAGAAACTGCGGGCGGGAGGATTAGAAGACGCATATTCTGCTTTGACTTCATCATCTCGCGTGCCTCGTCACTGAACGATGGGGCAATCAGGACTTCAACGAAGGTTGAACAAATCTCCTTTGCGATTGCCAGATCCACTGGTGTATTCATCGCAACAACAGATCCGTAGGCAGATATCGGATCAACCGCCCGTGCCTTGAGATAGGATTCCAGCTGAGTCTTACCCAGAGCCACACCGCACGGATTATTGTGTTTTACAATTACTGTTGCAAATCCGCTGAGTTCTCTGCAGAGCCCTACAGCGGCATTTACATCGAGATAATTGTTGTAGGACATCTCCTTGCCCTGCAAAGTGACCTGACCCGCGATACCGGAAGTGCCGTAAACTGCGGCAAGCTGATGCGGGTTCTCACCATATCTGAGTTTTCTCCCGTTTGCAAACTGAACAGTGTAAACATCGGGGAACTCCTTTTCCACACCATTGAGATAGTTGGAAATGGCTGCATCATAGGCTGCTGTCCGGGTGAACGCTTTTGTTGCGAGACGGAGTTTCTCTTCCCGGGTAAACCCGCCTTTATTGATTGCTTCGATTGCCATTGGATAATCCGCCGGGTCGGTTAATACCGCTACATCATTGAAGTTCTTGGATGCGGCACGGATCATTGCAGGTCCGCCGATATCGACATACTCAATAAGTTCGTTGAGCGGGAGATTCTTTTTCGACATCTCCTCGAACGGATACAGGTTGACACAGAGAATATCGATAGCTTCGATACCGTATTTTGCCATTATGGCGTCATCGGTGCCTCTCCTTCCAAGAAGACCGCCGTGGACTTTCGGGTGAAGCGTTTTGACCCGGCCGTCCATCATCTCCGGAAATCCGGTGTATTCAGAGACATCTTTTGCCGGAATGCCGGCTTCACGCAGAGTCTTTGCTGTTCCGCCTGAACTTAAAATTCCAATGTTTTTTGCAACCAGGGCACGGGCGAGATCAAGAATCCCCGTCTTGTCCCAGACTGACAGCAATGCTAGAGTCATTATATATTAATATGGGCGTTTTGGTTAATTAAGGGTAGCAATATTTCCTTTTGACACTCTCTAAAAAAAGGATAATAGGAGGGGACCCATTATTATTATTATTATTATTATTATTATTATTATTATTATTATTATTATTGAATTGGTTTTATGGGGATTTCCCGGATGACCCTTGCCAGGTCCGGATAGTTCGGGTGAACTCACTCACCCTTCACTTGGCCGTAAATCATAAAGATCTGCTCCCTGTTTCGGATCTGACGGCTCAGGTCCTTATTTATTTAAATATTCCACGCTTTTTCTTGCTTGTTTTCTCAGAAGTATTTGAAGATGAGGGAGACGCGGGATTTCCCTCTGCTTTGAGAAGCTGTTCGTAAAGGTCCCTTTCCACAGAGGAGATTCTCTTTGGAGTGGAGATTACGATTCTGACCAGGAGATTTCCATAGTT
>DATESH010000102.1:0-3804 GCA_035270965.1 Methanocorpusculum sp. | reverse complement strand
CATCCCTCCCGTTCACGATATTTTCGATAATCTCCTCCTGATTCGGGCGGAATGTCTGGTGATGGAAGTATTTCTCGAGTGTTTGCTGTATCTCTTTTGTCATGAAGGTGTATGCAGGTGACTTTCTTGACCTTTATTTTGGTCCCGGGCGGTATTCACTTTTCCCTCTACCCGCGTTATCATCGGTCAGTTTTAGCGGGCTGGTAATTCTGATCATATCAGATACTCCGAAAAGTCAGATACCAGCACCCTGTCGAGTTCCTGTTCATTTCCAACGCTTGTTTCCGTAAACAGAAAAGCGAACAACCCCAGTGAGGGGTCTTTTACCTTGCGGATTGCAAGAACATTTTCAAAGTCTTCATAGAGTTTATCATAGGCAAATCTGTTACTCTCTATTTCTTTTCCCCCCTTATCAATTAGAATCATACTATAGATTTTTCCTGTTTTATTTTTGAGAATACTCTTGAAATCCGGTTTAATCTGATTAAGATAGCAGTCAACCGTATTTATCCCGTAAGCAAAATAAGCTATATCGGTACAACACAGACCGGCGAATCTCAGCGGGTTGAATTCTATTGGTATGATATCGTCTTCGGTAATTCTGACTTCTATATGCATAGGAAAATCAGTAATCTTTAATTTTTCATTGATACGTTCAAGGAAACCGGTAAACGGCTGAAGGTACTGATGCATAATCTCTGCGGATGTATAGTATATTCTATCGCTTACATCACATTCGGATGCAAATCTGTGAGTAAGGATATTCAGTATAACCGGTTTCCCCTCTGTATCATAATACGCATCGATCGCAAATTCCGTACCCCTGATATATTGCTCAAGAATGAAATCCGATCCGATAACACTTTTCGGGAAATCAGTTTCCCATTTCTTTATATGCGATTGGATGTCAGAAATCGCGTTTTTCAAATCATTTTCATTGAACAGCGCATATACCCCGACACTATAAAATCCGACGGACGGTTTCAGAATTACCGGATAGGGAATATCTGTATAATCGCCATTTTGAAGTTCTTTCAGGGTAATTTTCTGAAAAAACAGATTTGGATACAGACCTGATATCGTTTTACGAAACTTTGCTTTATCTTTCAATATGTTGATTTTATGTACAATTTCGCTATCCGGCAGATTTGTATAAATCCAGTCAAGGGCGTGCTCGGAAACAGTATATACCCGTTCCCCGTCATGATATCTCTTTATAGCTTCTTTCGTACTCAGGAAACAAAGGTCCCGCCCTCTGCTGTTGGAAACTGCGTAATCGTTTGCAAGTACTGGAACTCTATTAGATGCAAGATAGTCAAGCAGATAGTCCGAAATATATGGTGCTTCCAAAATTATCATAGAATCATCCTTCTATAAATTATCTAAAATCTTCTGAATCTGCGGTTAAGCAAACTAATACTGGTATTTATGATAATCAGGTCATGATATATTTTCTCATAATAGAGAACGTACCCGCTGCCTGTCCTGCGGTCGGGTTCTGTTAATCTTCAGGTAATGAATGATAACTTGGAGCAGGAATTGTTCAAATACGCAAAAAATCTGAAGAAATTTATCCTGATAATATCACCGGAATTTTTCGCCTTATCTCTGTCCTTCAATAAATGAACAAAAAGGGTATATGCAATTAAAGAGTAAAGGTAAATCGTCGATTCGGGTTTTTTTGTGCATTGCCGGAAGAAATCCCCTCGAATAAATAATCGGATTAATCTCATGACAAAAACAGTAGGAATTATTGGCGGAACCGGAAACATCGGTGAAGGTCTTGCCCGCAGAATCTGCCTCGGCGGAAAATTCGATGTTAGTATCGGTTCCCGGGAAGCTTCAAAGGCATGCGTCGCCGCAGACGGCGTAGTATGTGAATTGAATGACCGTAAATGCACTGCTACTACGTGCTCCGGTAAGACAAACGAAGATGTATGCTCATCTGATATTCTGATCATCTCTTTACCCTTCGAGAGAGTTCAGGGAACAATTGAAACCATTGGTAAAGCCGCCTTTGAAAACAAAATTGTCATCACTCTCATCAACCCGATGATCAGAAACCCGAAGGAAAAATACTTCCTCCCGGACGCACCTGTAGAAGGCTCGGCAGCTCTTGCAATCAGGAAAATGCTCCCCGAATCAGCCAGACTCGTCGCAGCATTCAACAACGTTGCCGCCAACAAATGGATGATGCTTGACGAGGAACTTGATTACAGCGTTGCTGTCTGCAGTGATGACGAAGAAGCAAAGAAGACTGTTATGGAACTCGTCGGCAGCGTATCCAAACTCAGACCACTCGACGCAGGACCTCTCGCCATGACGAAAGTCGTTGAAGGTATTACCCCGCTTGTCATCACGATTGCGATGAGAAACGGCCTGAAGGATGTCGGTGTATACTTTAAATAACCCGATTTCCTGAAAAACAGCATGGCGTGTTTGACCAGACAGGCATTTTACCTAAATGGTCTGCCATAAATAAAGGAGGGACCATGGATATTTCCTCCCCTTATAATCCGGGTTTGTCATAAGTATATACTCTTCAAACCAGCACTTTGATACTTACTATTATCAAACCCGGAATACACCTTACAGATGCCGGTTGTCTTCAGATACCCGGGATGTACGCTGTCTTTTCTTTATAGTAGGGGATGTAGACGATTCTCGCGTTATTTACCTGGAATTCGTATCTGAGCACCTGCAGGATACCTGGTTTTTCGGTTTCGTACCGCAGATACAAAAACTCCGTGAGTTTCCGTGCAGTATTCTGGTTCATGAGAATCGTGAGATACTTACCCTCTTGTCCGGTAAAATCCTCGTCAATCTCCGGATTCCTGATAGTCAGATCAATCTCCCATGGTTCGGAAACGTATCTCGGGATATCCCCCGCACAAATATAATAACTCCGTTTGCCGGAAATATCCGGGAGTCCCGTTTTTGTATCTCCCCCTGCAAGACGATCGGTGATATTGAAATCCACATCGAACTTCCAGAACGGAATATATTCAGGTTTCACCCCTTTCATGGCAGCCAGAGTAAGCATATCGGGTTTTGCGATATCGTAAGGAACCACGTTAACGGTATCTGCCGTGATATCCAGAAGATGATTGCATTTTTTACATGCCGACACCACTTCGCCCCACGGCTGCTCAACCACTTCTCCGCAGACCGGGCATTTCAGCATGGTCGATTCATGATTCAGAATCCCATTATCTGTAAGCTGTTTTGGGACACGGTTTGCCGGAGGAAGCGTCATTATATGCTGCATCGACCCTGAACCGACAAAGGTCTTTCCCTCTTTAAATGCAGGATAGGCCGCCATACACATCGCGATACCCAGCAGAAGCAGAATAATCTGGAACAATTCTGAAATCTGATATGGTCCGGAGTGAATCAGCATGGCAACCGCAGACCCGATCATAATCCCGCCTGCTGCAAGCGTGAGAATCATCATTCTGGTACGTGCCGTGAGATTTATCGGAGCAGTCCCTCCGAGAACATCGCCTTTTACACCGTCCACAATCGCCGTATAATCCCCGCCTTTGTAGGTATAATGGGCAATCCAGACCGGGGCATATACCAGCTCGAACACTTTTGGGATCAGGAATGTTTTCTCGAGCGTCAGTTTCTGGATCCGTTTTGCCGCCGCCTCTTTTATCATCATATGGACTTCTTTTCGTCCGCGTTTGCTCGCTTCGACCGCGGACCCTTCTGCTTCCATAGTGATAACTGACCCGCGGACATAAGGAATCTCTCCTCCCTGATCCAGCCAGAGTTTGGTAATCCCGCATTTCCCTGTATCAC
>DATESH010000101.1:0-28882 GCA_035270965.1 Methanocorpusculum sp. | reverse complement strand
AACTCCCCCTTCGTCATCCTGAATTATTCGAGACCCTCGGAATCGAACCGCCAAAAGGCGTCCTTCTCTATGGTCCACCGGGAACAGGTAAAACGCTAATCGCAAAGGCTGTGGCAAACGAGAGCGGAGCCCACTTCATTTCCATCGCAGGACCAGAAATCATCTCCAAATATTACGGTGAGTCCGAGCAGAAACTCCGGGAGATCTTCGAGGAGGCTGAGGATAACGCTCCGTCGATTATCTTCATCGATGAACTTGATTCGATTGCCCCAAAGCGTGAAGACGTTAATGGAGAGGTCGAGCGAAGAGTTGTTGCCCAGCTTCTGACCATTATGGATGGAATCTCGGATCGCGGACAGGTCATTGTGATTGGTGCGACGAACCGCCCCGACGCAATCGATCCGGCACTCCGCAGACCAGGGAGGTTTGATCGAGAGATCGAGATTGGGGTCCCGAGCGAAACTGATCGGATGGAGATTCTTCAGATTCATACCAAAAACATGCCGTTTGAAGGCATGGCAAAGTTAAAGAATCTCCGCGAGAAGAATCCGGGAGATGCTTCTTTGGAACGGGAACTTGCGGCATACGAAGCCTCGCGGGACAGACTGCTGTCCACCTTAGCATCACTTGCCAAAGGGTTTGTCGGCGCCGATCTTGCGGCGCTTGCCCGTGAAGCCGCAATCCGTGCCCTTCGCCGGCAGATGGATGTAATCAATCTTGATACCGAAACAATCCCGGACGAAATCCTCAGGAAACTTGAGGTAACTACCTCAGATTTCATCGCCGCTTCCAGGGAAGTTTTCCCGTCTGCAATGCGGGAAATTTCTCTTGATAAGGCAGACGTCTCCTGGTTCGATATCGGAGGATCCCGGAATGCCGTCCGCGATGTGCGTGAATCCGTGGAGTTCCCGCTCACAAAGAAGGAGGCCTATGCAAAACTCGGGATCCGCCCGCCTAAAGGTGTTCTCCTCTACGGCCCGCCGGGAACCGGTAAGACCCTAATCGCAAAAGCCGTAGCACATGAAAGCGGTGCGAACTTCATCGCAATCAAAGGACCGGAACTTCTATCCAAATGGGTGGGTGAGTCCGAGAAGGCAGTGCGTGACATATTTAAGAAAGCCCGTCAGGTCGCTCCGTCGATTATCTTCTTCGACGAACTCGATTCCCTGACACCGGCACGGGGAGCCGGAGATAGCAATCACACGACGGAAAATGTCCTGAACCAGATTCTGACCGAGATGGATGGCATTGAGGAACTGAATGATGTGGTCATTCTGGCAGCATCAAACCGTCCGGACATCATCGATCCGGCCCTTCTGCGGAGCGGGCGTTTCGACCGGCTTGTCTATATTCCCGAGCCGGAAGAGACGGACAGGGTAGAGATTCTTTCCGTCCATATGCAGAATATGCCGATTGAAGGATCGGTGTTTGATGAGGTGGTCGGGGAACTTTCCGGACTGGATGATTCAACGTTAGAATCAATTGCTGCAAAGTATGCCGGAAAAACGGTGACGGACAAGCAGATTAAAACAGTCGTGAAAAAATATGAGAAAGGGGCGGTCCTGCCAATCTTTGAAGAGAGAAAACGCATATCGGCTGCGTTCAGGCAGCACGCAGTCTCCCTGAAAGATCCGGTGAAAACCGATCTGATTAGGTATCTTGCGAAAGAGACTCCGGGATACGTCGGTTCTGATCTTGATGGTCTCTGCCGTGAGGCTGCAATGCATGCACTCAGGAATAATGCCCTGGTCGTATCGGCAGAGGATTTTGAAGAGGCGAAGAAACGGGTCCACGCTACGATGAATGAGCGGGTGCGTGAGTATTACACATCCATCGCCCAGAGATTCAAGGGCGGACTCCCAAAAGAAGTCCAGAATCTGGTTGAATACCAGTAATTTCCAGGCTTCTCTTTTTTGCGGAGTATAATCAACGATTATTTTATTTTATTTTTTTCAGTATATTCCGATATTATTGGATTATTTTGTGTAGGATACACAAAATTCACAAAAATAAAAAGTTTAAGACAATCTATTTATGCTGATACGCAGGAAACTCAACATATTATCCATCTGTAATAACCGAGAAAAATGAGAATTTGTTCGCTGGAAATTATTCTAATCAGTGGAGTCACGATGATATGAGCACGATATATCCAAAATATTCCCGGAAAAGAGAGGGAGATACAGAAATTATCGAGCAGCACCTGCTCACGACGGTAACCCATCTTCACTTATTTCTCACCCGGTGTACCGGATGTGGTGTCTGTGTGGATGCCTGCCCGAAGAACGCGATTTTGCTTGGGATGGTCGGTGCCTCAATTCGCGGTTTGACTGAAGACGCACCCATATACATCGATCCCGTAATATGTTCATATTGCGGGGTCTGTGTGATTCTCTGTCCATATGATGCACTCCGCCTGGATATAGATGATAAACCAAGACTCCCTATTCGGGAACAGGATGGATTCCCTACATATGATATTACTGCGGAAATCGATCAGGAAAAGTGTGTCCGCTGTACAATTTGCAATGAGGTGTGCCCGAACAACGCCATTATTAATGAGACCCCCATATTTGAGGGGGTGGGAGAGGATGGAGTCCCACGCCAGAACGCACTCGATGCGAAGACGACGTTTACTCTGGAGATGGACAAATGTACTTTCTGTGGTATATGTTCCGTACTTTGTCCGGCGATTACCCTGAAGCGTGTTCCATTCAATCCTGAATTTCTTGGGAATGATGGAAAAATTCTCTGGAACGAAGCTCTCTGTGATGCGTGCCATGTATGTGCGGAAGCATGTCCACACGATGTAATCACCGTCGAGCGGAAAGTTTTCACCAAGGCAAAACTTCCAGGAAAGGTCTCGATTAATATAGTCAGGTGTATATTCTGCAACTGGTGCGAGCAGTCATGCCCGAGTAAGGCAATTACGATTAGGATGGCCTTTGTCGGCGTAATCCATATTGATACTTGGAAGTGTCCCGGCGGATGTTCCACCTGTGTTGATATCTGCCCATGCAGAGCACTTTATCTGCCAATACCGATACCTGTTAGCGAGATGAACAGGAATAGTATCAGACCAAATATTGCAATAAATCATAAACTCTGTAATGTCTGCGGTGCATGTGTGAATGCATGCCCGTCCGAGGATGCAATTAGTATGAGGAGAACCGGAATCCACGTTAAAGGTGAAGAGACCGATCTGTACAAGAAGATTCTCGCCAAACTGTGTGTTCCAAGGACGTCCAAGGTGGTGGAATCAACGTTTGGGACGGTAGAGACAAAGGTTCTGCCGCCGATAAAAAAAAGGAGTATTTCTCATGACATTTTATAATTGAAGCTGCTTTCATATAGGAAAATCTTCGGGATTACATGGAAGATAGTGACTCACGGGTCAAATTAATTGCAAGTCGATGTCTTCCACTTACCAAAAAAATACATGTAGTCATGGTTCACCCGCAGACCCAGCTCAGATCTTATATCGTAACAAAGCCGCGACCCCGCCAAGCCCAACGAGCCTGTTCCCCGGCTCAAACTCCGTCGACAGAACAACAATCACCGCCCCGATTCGTTCCGCCGTCTCGATCATTCGGGAAACGCTATCATTCCGCACAACCGAATCCGCCACGAGCAAAGTTTCCACGGCTCCGTAATCAACCGCCTGGCGGACCTCCGCTTTCCCGTAGGAAACTGCTCCGTTCTGCCCGATACGGAGAAAAACTTCGTCCATAAACGAGACCTCTTTTGCAAGCTGCAGATCCTCCGCGACCCGTGCGAGAACACCGTTCCCTATTGACTCCTGCACCGCCCCATAACCAGTTCGTCTGGTATCGGCGAGAAGCATCTTTCCTGCCAGATCCGGAGCCTTGTTCTTCGCAAACTGGACGAAGTCCTCTTTGATGAAACCAGGTCCCGCGACCACTATGGGCCCGGTCACTTTTTCCAGAAGAACCAGCAGCTCGGCATACAGCGCCTGTCGGGAATCAAGCTCAGCCGACTTACCGCTGCCTACTGTAAGAGAGGTAATCCGCTCAGGCCCATACTGCCGGACCCGGTACAATTCCGCCTCGCCGTCTTCGATAGCGACAATATGCACAACGCCGTGCACAGAGGAGGACACCGCACGTTCGAGCCGTGCCATATCGACCGACCTCCACTGACGAACTACACTTATTTCGTAGCCGGTTTCAATATTCAGCGTATGGTGCTGACCCATGTCCGGACCGTAAGATATGATACCGGACACCCGGAGGCGGGCTGAGTCCGGAACAAACTCAACTTTTTCGCATTTCACGCCGATTCTCACCGGACGCTTCTCAAGTTTTTCCGACCGGAGTTTATCATTCGGGCCCTCCACGGTTCGGAGCGTAACCGCGTAGACAGTGTTCCCCGGACTAATCAAGTGCGAGAGATGCCAGAGATCGTCGATTGATTCGGGAAGAAGTTTGTACTCGCCGAACCCATCATATTTGAGCGGCTCTGAGGTCTCTGCCTTCATACTCCGCGTTCACCTGTGGTTTTCAGATCCGAACCGCCTGGCGGCACGAAAGCCGCGACAGACTCGGTATTCAGAATCGATTTGAGTGCCTTCTGCTCGCTTTCCGGCATCTCCTCACGAAGTTTTCTGAGAACTTTCTTCGCCACATCGTTCCCTTCGTACGTTCCCGGAACCAGACGAACCGATTTAGTTGTAATTGGCTCGATTGCAGAAGGAGTCCCTCCGATTACAGCGAGAACCGGCTCTGTTCGAATGCCTATCGCAATTTCGAGCGGAACATCTTTGTAAATCGTCCGCTCGCCTCTGATGATAAACGAACCATGAGCCACAAACTCTCCGGACTCCGGCGTTTTGCTCACCTGACTTGGAGATGCTGCGATAACATCAGCGGAAGCCCCACCGCCTGCCCACGAACGCGAGTAGGACGCAGCAAACTGCACCGCTTCATCCATGTGTTCGGTCGTTCCTTTCACTAAAACGACCGAAGCACCGAACACATCAGCGTGGAGGAATGTGTCCCTTCCCTCCATGTACTTCTTCACGAGCTCCTCGTTCTGGTCGGCATTCCGTCCACCGATAACGAGCACCCCATCTGACGTTTCCATCCACCGGAACCGGTGATACCACTTCGCCTTCATCTTCCCAGGTCCCGATGCCTTCCTCTTTTCAGTGTGGACAATGCCCGCCTCCATTGCGCGAATTGCGCCGGCTTTCTTTGCGCGGAACTTTTTCACAACTGCAAAGTATCTTCCGACATTTGCCTCGAGACTATCATGGACGAAGATTGTGACCTTATGTTTTTCCTGCAGATCGACGACGACCGAAGCATCTTTCGGACTCACCGACACAATTCGTTTTGCAGCGGGCATAGAACTTCCTTTGATGACCTTTGCTATATCCTGCCAGGACATCTTCTGACATGCGGCAGAGAAAACGTCAATCGTTTCCTGAACCTCGCCGTAATGCGAGTAAATAATCTCGGAAATCTCCGTTGCCTCGGCTATCTTTTTATCAAAGGATACAAGCGCGGCTTCCTGCTGCTTTCTGATTCTCTGCTCTTTAGAGAGCTGAATTTTATGCTCAATGACCTTTTCGGAAACTGATTTCGGATAATACGCTTCGAGAGCCTTTGAGAATGTTTCATAATGCTCTTTGGGCTCCCTCGAGAGGGATGGAAACGGAAATGCACCTTTTGCATCGATTACCGGGTCCCGGGTCCCGGTCAGACGGGAAAGCCAGGTAAGCATTGCCTCATACACCGGGCGGAGCTGGGCTTCCTTGGCGAATTTACAGGGCATCGACTTTGAAACACCGGACATTTGGCAGATATCTTCTGCCGCAATTCCACCAAGCTGGAACTTCGTTGCGAGAGCCCGCACTATATCTGCCTCATCATCGGCGAACTTTTCGCGGAACTGTTCATAGGTCAGGTCTGATGGACCAACTGCGTCCATTGAATACAAAGCCCCGCCGACAATCGCACGGTCCTTGAACGTCCTCTGAGCGAGGGCGTTGACAATTTTATAATTCTCATCTGTTAGAATGAGATTTCCCTCATCGAAGAGTTCGATGATGAGTTTATATTCTGAAGGTCCCTTTCCGATTGAGATTATGAGAACACGCTCAAGTGCCTTCTGCTCGATTGCGAGAACTTTCCCGCCTTCAATGAATTTCCGGAGGTACATGGAATATCCCGACGGGTTTTTCGGTGCCGGCGGGAGTTCGCTTACCAAGTGTGCACGGACGCCTTTGACAACGTAGAGAAGGTGGCGTGCTTTCTCCTCACCGTTTAACCGAAAACCTAGAGTGGAATTGTCATACTGATATATTTTCCCAATCCACAGAGGTAAAAGAGCGGCAAGTTCCGCTGTCATCGCTTTTACATCTGCCCCGCTCATCCCTTGTATCGTCGCCATATTATGGTAGATAGATACGACCTGCAGAACTATAAATCGATTTAAGAGGACTCCTCTGTCCTATCAGTTTTCCGGGAAAATAACAGGATGTACCGGGCTTCGCGCCGCAGACTGTCAGGATGGTCATACCATACGGAACTGCACAAACCAGGATGCCGGCTCTGGTAAGGTAGATAAGACGTGAATACCAATATTAGTAAACTTAAAATCGCGGAGATATATCATATGCAGGTAGCCCATATCAAAAAAGAACTATGTAATACGGCAATGTGTAACCGATGTGTGAAGTTCTGCCCGGCTTCACGCAAAAATCAGCCGGTTATTTTCATCGGACGAAATAAAAAAGCAACTGTTGTCGAAGAATTATGTAACGGGTGCGGAAAATGTGTCAAGATATGCCCGGAGAAGGCCATCGAGATGATAACCATACCCGATAAAAACATCGATCCGGAAACCGACACACAGATTGAGGATGTCGAACAAAAAATAGAAGAAGTTCCAAAACAGGTTGCTCCGCCAAAGAAAAAGTTAACACCCGAAGAAAAGGTTACCGAGAAGAAAAACAGGCATGTCGAGAGGATTATCCGTACGGGAATTGCCTGCGGGCTCGGCATGATTGCCGGAATTATCTCCTACTACATGGCAGGAACACCATACCCGATTAGCGCCGAAACGATTGAGACCGGACTCGCCGGCGTGCAGGCAACTCCTATTGTCGGTATCCTGATTTTACTGGTAGCAATCGTAATTCAGAAATCCCTATTTATGGTCCTAAAAATCGATGTGTCCAAACTTGGTAAAAAAGACTGGTTCTATCAGGGATTCATGACCTTCACTACCTGGTATATCTCATGGACGTTTATGCTGTCAACCTCTCTCCTCTCCGCATAAAAAATGAGACTCGCTATTGTTCATAAAGATAGGTGCCACTCCAAAAAATGCGGACAGGAATGTATCGCCTATTGTCCCCGTGTCCGCACGGGTGATGAAACCGTAAAAATCGGGGAAGATGGCCGTGCCGAAATCTCCGAAGAGTTATGCGTAGGCTGCGGGATTTGTGTCAAGAAATGCCCATTTGATGCGCTGGATATTATTCAGCTCCCGGAAGAACTGGATACGCCGATCACCCGATACGGGCCGAATGCCTTTGTCCTGTACGGACTTCCTCAACCGGTCGCAGGAAAAGTCACCGGCATTCTCGGTCCAAACGGTATTGGAAAGTCCACTGCGATAAAAATTCTCTCCGGCCAGCTGAAACCGAATCTTGGTATCTTCGACCATGAGGTTGATTGGGCAGAGATTTTCAAATATTATGCAGGAACCGAACTCCTCGACTACCTCAAGCAGGTTGCGGCTAAAACCATTAAAGTTTCCATCAAGCCGCAGTACATCGACATTATTCCAAAGGTGTTCAAGGGAACTGTCGGAAACCTTCTGAGACAGAATGACGAGCGGAAGAAGTTCGATTATTATACAAAGGAGCTCGGTCTGGATACCATTCTCGATAAAGACCTATCCGTTCTCTCCGGAGGAGAACTTCAGAGGGTAGCTCTGATGGTGGCCCTTTCAAAGGAGGCAAACTTCTACTTCTTCGATGAAGTAACGCCGTTCCTTGATATTTATCAGAGAATGATTGCAGCACGCCTTATCAGAGAACTCGCAGCCGAGCATCCGGTTGTTCTGGTTGAGCATGATATCGCCATTCTGGATATGGTTGCCGAAACGATTCATATCGCTTACGGAAAACCTGCCGCATTTGGTATTATAACCCGACCGAAAGGGGTTCGTGTCGGTGTGAACCAGTATCTTGAGGGTTTTGTCGCGGAGGAAAATGTCCGTATCCGTGATTACCCGGTTATTTTCGAGACACGCAGTCATGAAAGCGATGTGGACCGCCAGATTCTGATGAAGATTCCGAAGATGAAGAAGTCATTCCCGGGATTCACATTGAATGTCGAGGGCGGCGAGGTTCGTCGCGGCGAGGTTCTCGGTATTGTCGGAGCAAATGGTATCGGGAAGTCAACGTTTGCTAAACTCCTTGCGGGTGTGGAAATTCCTGATAGCGGGAATAAATATGATACGGTCCGGGTATCCTACAAACCGCAGTATGTGACGGCTGAATCCTCCGACTCTGTGGAGTTTACGCTCCGCATGGCAACGAAGAAATATGACACATCATATTACCAGCACGAGATTCTGGAACCTCTCGGACTTATGCAGATTCTGCAGTCCGAACTCAGGAACCTTTCGGGAGGAGAACTGCAGCGTGTAGCAATCGCCCTTTGTCTTTCAAGAGACGCTGATTTGTATATCCTCGATGAGCCGTCGGCGCATCTGGATGTCGAGCAGAGGCTTGTTACGACAAAAGTGATTAAGCGCGCTGCGGAGGATAAGGGAGCAGGTATCATGGTAATCGATCATGATATGTACACGATTGATATGATCAGTGAACGGCTCCTGGTTTTTGACGGTGTGCCGGGGGCAGAGGGTACTGCTCACGGACCGTTCGAGATGAAGGAAGGTATGAATATGTTCCTCGCAAATCTCGGGGTTACATTCCGTCGTGATAAGACCGGACGTCCGCGGATTAATAATCCGGGTTCATATCTTGACCGTGAACAGAAGGCTGCGGGTGAGTATTATTATTACAGCGTAGAGGGTGTCGCGATACGTGATTTTGAAGACGACCTGAAAAAACAGCCGTGAGATTAGCAGAAGTTTCGGGACACTAAGTCCCAATCTATTTTTACGTATCCGTCAAATAATACAGTATGATTCTGGTAGACTGGGAAATTTCAGACCATATCAAACGCGGGTATCTAAAGATTGATCCGTTTGACCCGGCACTTATTCAGCCGAACTCCCTTGACATTCGTCTCGGCAACCATTTTGTCTGGTATGAACCTTGTGATGATGTAATTGACCCATTCAATAAAGATACGATTCACACGCATACGCAGGAACGAAAGAGCACCTATTTTGATATCCAGCCCGGACAGTTCGTTCTTGCCGAGACGCTGGAGATGATTACCTTACCGGATAATATTGTTTCCTCAATTGAAGGGAAGAGCAGTGTTGCCCGTCTGGGTATTCAGCTTCATCAGACGGGAGGATGGATTGATGCGGGTTTTTCGGGGACGATTACGCTTGAGATGTATAACTCGAATTGCCGCCCGGTCCGGGTGTATGCGGATATGCCGATTGGTCAACTGGTATTTTATGTGACGAAGCGCTGTGAGTGTCCGTATGATAAAAAACCGGATGCAAAATACCAGAACCAGAGGAATGCGACACTTTCCCGATACGATAAGAATACGCTGAAGAATGTAGAGTGAACCGACAGGGGCAGGAATCCCTGTGTAATCTTTTTTTCAGGGGTACTTGTAACCTGGTTTGCGGAAGTACTTTGACAACTCGTACGAATTGATAGAAAGTGTACTAGGAAGACACCGAAAATCGCGGAGTTACATACACATCCAATCAGAAGAAATCAAGCGTTGACTGTCGTGGAGCAACCGTCTTTTCTTCGGCCGGTTCCTCCTCAACCACGACCACCGGCTCGGGAGGCAACTCAACTTTAACTTCAGCACGGGTCGCTTCTACTTCATCAGCAAGTTTGCGGAGCTCAGCCTTCTTCGCTGCCGTCAGCTTCTTCACCTTCATCTCCCTCTCCTTTGTGATACGCTGGACCTCCTTAACCACTGCCTGTGCCGCCGCCTTATCATGCAGAACAATCGTCATCTGATCGGCATCAAGATCGTGACGTTCACAAAATGCCACAGGGGCTGACACGGCAAAACGGGCAAGCAAATCCAGATACTCGCTCCTGACCTGATTCTCGGGAATATGATAATTCTCTGAAAGTGAAGCTGCCAGAGTTCTCCTAACCGCTTTCTGTTTTTTAGCCGTGCTCATCCGTCTCCAGCGTGAAGGCGGCATAATTCGCGGTCTGAATCCAGCGCCTGCATTTTCGGATGCTACCCCCATCGTCGTCATGGACGTGGCGTATCTCCACATAGTATAATACTGACGTCTCATTGTCCGTCCAAGATACACATCAGCCCGGGAAATTCTCCCGTATGCCCGGATACGCCGACCGGAATTACCCATCAGCGGGATAGACTCCTCGATCCACTGCATCACAGCATCCGGCTTCTCATCGCACTCGAAAGAAAGCTTCTGCAGCACCTTATCCGGAGCGCCCGAATAAACCGCAGCGACCAAATCAAAAATCGTAGAACGCTCATCCTTCTGGGCAGTATTGATATCTTCTGCAGAGATACTGGTTTTCCCGGTGGACGAGCCGAAAAGCATATTCACGGCAGACCGCAGATCACCGGCCGAACTCTCAGCAATAGATGAAATTGCATCTTCTCCGCATGAAATATGTTCTATGGAGCAGATTTCCCTCATCCTCTTCAAGAGCGTGGGCGTAGTTATGGAACGGAACGATATCGGATCGCAAAGTTTCCGGATTGATTCGGAAACTCCATAAGCATCGTTTGCAATGAGAATAATCGGTTGCTGAGCCTCCTTTAAAATATCTGCAATTGCCCGGGCTCCGCCGCGATCCGCATTCCCTTCAAGATTATCCACCTCATCAATAATAATGAGTTTCCGGCCCGAACCAAAAAGACTCATTGTTGTCGACGAGTTTCCGGCAACATGTTCAATTACCGCCTTCGTACGGGCATCAGAAGCGTTTAGCTCCATTACTTCCCAATCCATGTCGCGGGCGAGTGCCAGAGCTGCTGAGGTCTTCCCTATACCGGGTTTCCCTGTAAAGAGAAGGGGGCGGGAATCCGGAGTCCAGGATTTCGCCCAGTCAAGTATCTGTCTGACCGCAGATCCATTGCCTAAAATATCGGCTAAATGCATCGGACGGTACTTCTCGGCCCAGTCCATGTTCATTACTGTAGTATGGTCGCCTGAAGATTATAACAATTGGGAAAAGGGGGGTAGAGTCAGAAGTGCGTGACTCTATGAAGTCAGTATTATCAGATTCCTGAGCACAATTCCAGGAATAAATTCACCAAAGATGTTGTTAGTGGTAAACACCGCCTCATGCCTGCCATCCGTTTCAAATACCATAAGTGCCTTCTTTTTTGTCTGCATAGAAAATCATCTTCGTCTACTTGGCATACTTCTTAGTAATCAACGGGTGAATCAGAAACTCAGTCATGTCCCGATTAACCTGAAAACATTCAACCGGAATCTCTGTTGCATCTTTTTATCGCTGATGATAAATATGCTTTAACGCGTTTTGCAAGCCGGAAAATATCCCCGGCATATTTTTTATAAAAAAACGGGTCCTCACAGAAGATGAGAACCTCGGACTTTGTTCTCTTCATAATCATACGGATTTTCTTAAGCGGTATGTTACCCGCATGTTATCAAATAAGCATCTTATGCCAGGGATAAGTGGAGTATAAAATAGTTTAATTTCGGGTATTTGCTTATTTTTTGTTTAAATACAGGCAATCATGATAAGGATAACCATAAGTAGTTTGGTGTTCGGATTTCCAATCTGCACTGATTTCTTTCCTTACAGAAACTCCCTGCCCCCTCCCATCAAAACAGACATATTATCATTAAAGAAGGGAAATAGAATAAGCAACACAAATATGTGAAGGAATAGTCTAACGTATCCCTTTACTCCGAATCAGTGTTCGAGAAATCATGTCTGCAGATACCTATACCCCCGAGTCCATTGCAGAAGCCGTCAAACAATATGATGGTGTTAGACGCAAGAAGGCGATTGGAAACATTGTCACCGCACTTCATATCGATAACGTAGATGTTGTAGCATCATATGGTGAAGATGCAGCAGTAATTCAGAACGGTCATTCTGCCCTTCTTCTCGCTGCGGATGGAATTTGGAGTCAACTCATGGATGTTGACCCTTACTGGGCCGGATACTGCTCAATACTTGTAAACATTCATGATATTGCCGCGATGGGAGGCCGCCCGGTTGCAATGGTCGATGTTCTCTCTGCAAAAGATGACGAACTCATGAACAAGGTTACCAAAGGGATGTGTGATGCCGCGAAAGCATTTGATGTCCCAGTCGTTGGAGGACATCTTCACCCGGATGCTCCCCACAATGTAATCGATGTTTCGATTCTAGGAATTGCCGAACTTGACAGCGTGATTTACAGCACCAAAGCAACATCAGGTGATGCAATTATTGCCGCAATCGATTTAAACGGACGTATCCATCCAAGTGCCCGCCTGAACTGGGACTCAGTCACGATGAAAGACCCAAAGCTGCTCCGGTCCCAGATTGCCGTTATGAAGACACTTGGCGAACGTCATCTTCTGACTGCCGGAAAAGATATTTCGAATCCGGGACTTCTCGGAACGCTGGGTATGCTTCTTGAATCAAGTGCTGTCGGCGGTGTGGTTGACCTCACTTCCATTCCATGTCCCGATCTGGATGCGCTCGGCATCGGGCTTGAGCAGTGGGTCCGGATGTATCCGGGCATGGGCTTTGTTATGACAGCAGACCAGGAATCAGTTGACGAAGTCTGCACACTCTTCCGGGGCGTGGGTATGGCAGCCATAGTTATTGGAACTGTTACAGATAGCCGGAAACTCATTCTTCAGAAAGGGAATGACGAAACTACTCTCTTCAACTTCTGCGTTGAAGGCATTACCAATATAACCACCACATGATTACGCTTGGAATCGGATGCGGCGCTGATTCAGACAAGGTCGTAGAAAGTGCAAATCGAGTCGCATCAGCAGACATTCATATTCGCTGTTATTCGGGATTTCCTCTGAAAGGAGGTTCCACATTTGTTGAAGTTGTCGTTTCTGATCATCCTGAAGTTGTACTCGTGGATGATCTTGTAGCCGGAAAAATTAACGGTGCGGTCCGGGGCACCCTGCCCGCAAACGAAACGCTCAGGTATCTGAAATCCGCATACGGGGTCTCCCATCTGGAGCGCATAGCACTTTTAGAAACTGCACACGGGGAATGGTTTTTCCTTGCACCAGTTGGTGTCGATGAAGGATGGACTGTTGAAGAGAAGGTGGGACTCGTCAACCGGGCAAGAGCCCTTGCAAAAGGGTTTGGTTTTTCTGAAAAGACGGCTATTCTCTCCGGTGGACGAATGGGAGATATCGGACGCCACCAGATTGTTGATAAATCCATCCGGGATGCAATAGAAGTTGCAGAGAGAACCGGGGCAGTCCATGCCGAAATTCTGATAGAAGATGCAGTCAAAAATTGCGGGGTTATTATTGCTCCTGATGGTATCTCCGGGAACCTGATTTTCCGCACTCTGACGTTCCTTGGGAACGGAATCGGACACGGTGCGCCCGTTACGAATATTCCCGGCGTTTTTGTGGATAGTTCGCGCGCCTCTGCGGGATACACGGAGATATTGCGTCTGACGGCGGCAGTCGCACAAAAAAATAACCGCTAAAAAGCATTTATTTTACGATTCAATCCCAAATATTCTTTTAATTAAGAAACAACGTTCAATACACCAGTAAATCGGGAAATAACCTATTAAATCATTTGTATTGGGAAAATCCCTATTTTTGGCATAGTATTAAATATTATTTTGAACAATTTTTGTTTGAAATATTATGGCAGACTTAGCAAAAGCATCAGTTGTCAGACTTGCAAAGAAAGCAGGTGCTGTACGTGTAGGCGAAGATGCAGCAGATGCATTAGTAGCAAAGGCGGAAGCATACATTGAGGAGATTGCAAAGCAGGCATTTGATCTTGCCCAGCATGCAGGCCGCAAAACCATCAAGGCAGAGGATATTGAACTCGCCACAAAAGAATAAACACATTTTTTGTGATGGGAAAGCCCCAAACGAACTCATCTATAAATCAAACCCCTGATTTATGATTTAATCCGGAGGTTTCCAAACCTCCAATTCTTTTCTAAAAAAAGTATTATAGTGTCCCTTTTGTACTTGGAACGTCTGAGTTGCCGGGACGGATGGAGAGAGCCCTGCCAAGTGCTATCCCAAACGCCTTGAAGACCGCTTCACTTTTATGGTGGTCGTTAATACCGGAGAAAAGTATATGGGCAGTAATGCCGGCATTGATACAAAGACTGTAAAAGAAGTGCTCAAAGAGATCATTCGGGATACCGCCTGTGGAAATGCCAGTGAAAGCACCATCCATCACAAGATACCCTCTCCCAGACACATCAAGGGCCACGGTGGCTCTTGATTCATCCATAGGGATGATTACATCGGCAAAGCGGGTGATGCCGCGTGCGTCCCCCACAGCTTCTTTAATTGCAGTTCCAAGAACAATACCGATATCCTCTATTGTGTGATGGACATCGACTTCCAGATCCCCTTTCGCTGCAATATTGAGGGAAAATCCCCCATGCCGGGCAAAAGCATTGAGCATGTGATCCATAAACGGAACGCCTGTTTTGATATCAACATTACCGGGGATATCAGGATTGAAGACAATACGGATGTTCGTCTCTTTGGTCTCTCTTGATTTCTCAACTAATCTCATACTGCAGCCTCCAGAGCTTCTTTCAGCGAAATCTTCCCGCTATACAATGCGGAACCAAGAATACAGCCATTTGCACCAAGTTGTTTCAGAAGTAAAACATCAGAAGGAGTCGTCACTCCGCCTGCAACTATGACCGGAATGCTGACTGCATCAATGAGTTTTTGGACAGGCGCCCCATCGATACCGGATTCTTTTCCTTCCACGTCAACATTTGTATAGAGAAGAGATCCGGCACCGAGCTCCTCGAACTTTTCAGCCCAGCCTATATAGTCCCCGGCAAGTTCCTGCCATCCGGAAATCGCGAGTTCTCCTTTGCGGGCATCAACGCCTGCCATGATTCGTTCACTCCCGAACTCATTCGAGAGTTGACGAATCACCGCAGGCTCGCGTGTTGCAAATGTGCTCAGAATAATTCGTGAAACACCGCAGTTCAGCCACCCGCGAGCATCCTGCAGGTTTCGGATGCCTCCTCCAACCTGAACAAAAACATCAGTAGTATCAATCAGTTCACGAATCTGATCCACATTTTTGTGGCTTGCGGCAAAGGCTCCGTCCAGATTAACGATATGAAGATTGGATGCCCCATCCTGAATCCAGCGCCGGGCATTAATCAGTGGTGAACCGTAAACCGTTGCAGTCAGGCGATCTCCGCCGACAAGCTGTACACAGTTTCCAGAAAGGATATCCACTGCCGGGAAAACCTCCATTTAACGCACCATCCGGGTAATGTCCAGAACAAGAATATCTCTTGCTCCGTTACGTTTCAGGAGATTGATAAGCTGATATACTTTATCTGTTGAAACGACAGCGTGCAGAGCCACAGATTTGGAACCGGCAATCTCCATTATTGTGGGCCCGCCGAGTCCCGGAATCAGTGCTTTGATATCATCAAGTCTGCTCCGTTCAACATTCAGCATCAGATAACACTGACCTTTCGCCGCAATGACACTTTCAAATGCAAGAAGAATTTCTTCAATCTTCTCATGTTTAAGCGAAAGGGATGTTTTATTCGCAATGACATTCGTCGTACTTGAGAGAATTTCATCAACGATTCTGAGTTTGTTGATTTCAAGCGTCGTTCCGGAAGAGGTCAAATCTACGATTCCATCGGCAACGCCAAGCTGTGGAGCTGCTTCACAGGCACCAGATACCTCGATGATGGTTACATCGGTGGATTTCTTTTTAAAGTAATCCGTGCAAATGTTGGGAAATTCGGTTGCAACCCGCATACCGTGCATATCCTCTGCTGAGGTTATCGGGGATTTGTCAGGAACTGCCAAGACTAACCGGGCCAAGCCAAAGTGAAGATCAAGGAGAGAGACAACATCAGCCCTGCGTTCTGCGACCATGTCGAGACCAGTGATACCGATATCAGCAACACCTTTTGCCACGTATTCCGGGATGTCGATCGGTCTGACGAACAGTACCTCGATTTCCGGGTCTATGGTCTTTGCGATGAGCTGGCGGGCCCCCGCTATCTGTACATGGATGCCCGCCTTGTTCATCAGATCATTGATTGGTTCTGCAATGCGCCCTTTGTTCGGAATCGCCAGACGGATTTTGGACATACTCAGAACGTCTTTAATTTACCGTCAATGACAAGTCTGGTGATATCTGTGATGTTTTCCAGACGTTTGTTGACAATTTCTTCTACTTCTGGCGCAAAGTCCTTAAAGTTGTATCCACGTTTAGTTATGCACTGAACGCTTGCGATGAGCGGGTAGTCGATTGGATGACCTATCTGGGAGAGGAGTTTAACATACATTTCTTCCACACCATCGACTTTCTGACATGCTTCCTTAGCAATTTCGGTGGAGAGGAGATTGTAGATTTTACCTATATGGTTAATCGGATTTTTACCGGAAGTTGCTTCCATGGACATTGGTCTGCTTGGGGTGATAAGCCCGTTGCAGCGGTTTCCACGTCCAACTGAGCCATCGTCTCCCATTTCTGCGGAAGTTCCATTTACGGTGAGGAAGATCGATGTTGCCTTTTTACGGATAATATCTGCAGTGTTGACTTCGACCCGGACTTTTCTGTTGGTGTATTTCTTTGCCACCTGGGTGAAGGACTCTGCCATTTTATCCTTCATCTCTACATACTCATCGATTCCTGAGCAGTAACGACCAATCATTGCAGATGCAACCGTAATGGTAATGGTGTTGATGTCACGAAGACCCATGAGTTTAAGGTCATAACCAACCATCGGGTTCTTTGGACGGAACTCTTTGGTAATGTATTCATCAAGTCCGAGAATAATCTGCTCAACCTGGGAGAACGGGGCATGACCTACACCAAAGGATGTATCATTTGCACGGGGTATGGGGGTGTGTCCTTTCTTGGTCTGAAACACATCGCGAAGGTCAGTGGATCCTATTCCCATACGGCAGTCGACGATAATATCACGATCCATATTAAGGGTCGGAATTGTTTCATGGAGGTAGTCACGCGCTGCATTTACCGCAATTGAATCTGTGGCAAAGGTCTTGTCACCGAACTGGCGGGTTGCTCTTCCGGTTAAGAGGAAGTATATTGGTTTGATTATCTTACCACCGCCAAACTCCGGACGGGATTCGCCGGCAACAACTTCACCCTGATCGGTATTGTGGTGAAGAACTGCGCCATCGCATTCTTCCATGTATTCCCTGCAAAGTGCCTGAGAAATTGCTTCAGCGACACCATCAGCTAGGCTGTCCGGGTGCCCGATACATTTACGTTCCACAAGTTCGACTTTCTGTTTTTCAATCGGAGTCTGTGAAAGATGAGTGACACTAATATTTCTCTTCATTTTTCAATCACTTTAGAATAATTTGATGTTTAAGTATAAAATCACTTGCTTTCAATTTATACAAAAATTGAATAATTGCTATTTTAATATAAAAAAGGGATGGGCTGAATTCATTTCCAAATCATAATGGTCAAATAGATTGAGGAAGTTCCCGAATTCAGCGCATAGAACAATCAGAGTACTAACCTGATATCCGTCCTGATCTGGGCTATCGACTTCCCGCCGACAAAGACACGGATTACCCCTCCGGACTCAGAAACAACGATCCCAACGGCAGGTGCTACTTTCGTGATTGCCGCAGTTGCAAGATGCCGACCGCCAAGACCGCTTTGAAGGTTTGCGTCACGACCGTCAGCATCGAGATATCTGCCGGATGCTTCAATGATACCATCCTTATCTATAATAAAAACGCCGTCAAGCTGGGCAAACTCCTTCACACTTTCCCAGTTTTCCCGGATTTTTATGTCACGGACCTCTACCGGGTGACCCTCATAAGGATTAAGGACGCCCTGATGAGACCAACGTTTCAGTTCTATGATATCACCGATAATAAATGCAGTACCTACAGGTCTTCCCTCGCGCCCCTCGTGGGCAAGTTCGAGAGCAAGCATCATTACCGAATGCAGCGCCCCGGGATTCGCAATTTCGGCATAATCCCCTACAGAGAAGTTATTGTCCTGGCTTTCCACATCATAAATGAGGATTGCATAAGGGAACGCGGCAACAACGGTTCCACTGTCCACCTTGGTCATGATCTTATACTGCAAAACAGCATCGATAATCTGGTTCGAGCAGTAATCCACAAGTGAGAGCATGCTGTGGTCACGCAAAATCTCAGGCTGGATATCAACCACATGCACAATTGGGGTTTCAAGGACAATATCCGGCTCTTTTGGCAGGAATGATATGATTGCGAGGGCATTCACTGTTTTGGCAAGCTGATCGGACGCAAGCAGCAGAGTTCGGTTTTTATCGTTCATCGGACCTCGCGAATAAGTTCGGGAATCTGTGAGGGTCTGGTTGCAACAGGGATGCCGAGAATCTGCAGACGTTCAATCTTGGATGCGGCATCACCTTCGCCGCCTTCAACAATTGCACCGGCATGTCCCATGCGTTTTTCTTTCGGGGCGGATACTCCGGCGATGTAGGAGACGACCGGCATATCGAGTTCTATTGCCCGGCTTGCCCCCTCAATCTCCAGATTGCCGCCAACCTCGCCGATTAAAACGACGGTTTTTGTCCGTCCGTCTGCATGATATTCGTCGATTACTTCAGAGAAGGTCTGACCAATTATGGCATCTCCACCGATACCTATAATCCCGGACTGACCAAAGCCGGAAGAGGTCAACTCGGAAATTACCTGATAGGTGAGAGTCCCACTCCTGGAAACAACACCTACATCTCCTTTCATGCAGAGGTTTGCCGGAATGATGCCAAGTTTGCACTCACCCGGAACCAGCATCCCGGGGCAGTTCGGACCAATAACCCGCGTGCCGCAGGATCTGGCATAGGTGATTGCCCGCATGATGTCATGGACCGGTGTGTGTTCGGTTATTGTAATGACAGTTGGAATACGGGCATCAGCCGCTTCCATGATTGCATCCCCGCACCCACCGGCCGGAACGAAAATCACCGAGGCACCGATGTCGTGTTCCTCAATCGCTTCGACGACCGAGTTGTAGACCGGCACGCCAAAGACTTCCTGACCACCTTTTCCGGGAGTTGTTCCGGCAATAACGCCGGCACTGCCGATTTTCTTTGCGTATTCATTCATCAGGTTGATGTGGAATTTTCCCTGCGAACCGGTCGCACCCTGCACAAGGATGCCTGTGTTCTTTCCTGCATAAATCATTGTGTTACCTCCACAGCAGCACGGATTGCCAAATCCATCGTGTCAAGCATCTTATACCCGTGTTCTTCAAGAAGCAGACGGCCCTCCGCCTCATTTGTTCCGGCAAGCCGGACAATTACCGGTTGGGAGATTCCAGCGGCGACAATTCCTTTGGCGACCTCATCACAGCGGGTAATGCCCCCCAGTAGATTTACCACGATCACTTTAACGCCCGGCATGGATGCGACGAGCCGGACAGCGTACATGACCCTGTCCGAGTTTGCCCCGCCGCCTACATCAAGGAAGTTGGCAGCTTTTCCATTATAATGGGCGATGATGTCCAAAGTTGCCATTGTAAGGCCTGCACCGTTTCCAATCACCCCTATGCTGCCATCCAGTTCAACGTACGAAAATCCATGCTTTTCTGCTTCCGCTTCACGCGGTGCCAGGTCACGGTTTTCGGATATCCCCTGTCGAGCAAGGGAGTTGTCATCCAGAATGATTTTCCCGTCTGCTGCAAAAACGCCTTTTGGCGTCATCACAAGAGGGTTGATTTCTGCGAGAACGGCATCCTTCGTCAGGAATACCGCATAGAGAGTTTTGATGATTTTTCCAATTTCTTTCGGAGCATCGCCGAGAACATTTCTAACAATGAAATCCGGCAGGGCGACAAACGACGGATCCACATATACGCGGTGGAGTGCCCCGGGACGCTCCTTTGCAAGAGTTTCAATCTCCACCCCTCCTTCTTTCGAGAAGAGAATCACCGGCATTTTTCTCGAGCGGTCGATGGTGATACTCAAATAATATTCATGCGAAATTTCAAGAGCTTCTTCGACCAAAACTTTCTCGACTTTCAGTCCTTTGATGGTCTTTCCAAACAGTTCCGCTGCAACAGAGGTGATATTATCCGCATTTGCCGGCAAAATGCCGCCGGCTTTTCCTCTGCCGCCAACATCGACCTGAGCTTTGAGGACAACCTTTTCTGCAACTTTTTGAAGAGCAGGGGCTGCCTCATTCGGAGAGGTAATCAGAACACTGCTCGGAACCGGAATACCTGCATCCCGGAAGATTTGCTTTGCTTCGTATTCGCGAAATTTCATATCTGACTCCTGACGATTTCCTGTCCTATTGCGAGAGCCCGCTTATTATTTGCTTCGGTACCTTTCGGGACGCTGTCAAGAACCGCATGTTCAAGCGCATCGTAAGTTACAATGCCGGTTGCTTCAAGGAGAGCTCCAAGCATGATGACGTTGGCAAAGACCGTTTTACCCAGTTGGGATTTTGCCTCAGAGGTTGCCGCAACCTCAAAGAATCTGCAGACAGGGCGGCTGGTAACAAAACCCGGATCAAGAAGCATGAGAGCATCTTCCGGAGCATCATTTCCATATTTGTTATAGGCTTCCTGGGACATGATAACATACACGCCCGGATTCGTTACATTCGGATAATAAATCGGGTCATCCGAGATGATGACAGCAGATGCCGATGCCCCGCCGCGCGCCTCGGGACCATAACTCTGGGTCTGCACAACGTGTTTTTTAGAATAAAGAGCTGCTGCTCTTCCGAGAATTACGGCAGCTGTGATGATACCCTGACCTCCAAGCCCGGAGAACCTGATTCCGATTTTCATTTTGATTCCTCCACGCCAAGCGGCGGATTATGGCGGCGGACAAACTCCCCGACAATGAATTTACCGGGCTCGAGCGATTTTCCTGCCGCCGCATCTCGATCTGCTTTGACTTTCAGAACGGCGTTCTCCCGAAACATATCAATCATCTGGGTAGCCAGCCGCATTTTGTTTTTGCTGCCAAACGAGGTCGGGCATTGTGTCATAACCTCAATGAACGAAAGACCCTGCACTTCGAATCCGACACGAATCGCCTCAGTGAGCTCTTTTACGTGGAATGAAGTCCAGCGTGCAACGTAGTTCGCACCCGCGGCGTCTGCCAGTTTGCAGAGATCGAACGGCTGCTCGTGCATTCCATACGGAGTTGTCGTGGTGATTGCCCCGTAAGGTGTGCAGGGACTTCCCTGACCGCCGGTCATACCATAGATACTATTGTTGATACATACCACGGTCAGGTCAATGTTTCTCCTGCATGCGTGAATGAAGTGATTTCCCCCGATTGCAGAACAGTCTCCGTCTCCTGTGAACACGAGAACATGCTGATGAGGTTTGACGAGTTTTACTCCGGTCGCAAAAGCGAGGGCACGCCCGTGCGTCGTGTGGAGCGAATCGGACGATGTGTATCCGGATGCACGCGATGAACAACCGATTCCTGAGATGAAGGTCGTCTCCTCCTGCTTGAAGCCGAGTTCCTGAACGGCACGAAGCGTGCAGTTAAGAACAGTGCCGTTTCCGCATCCGGGACAGTAGATGTGCGGCAGTCTGTCCTGCCGGTACCAGTCTTCGAGATTCATAAACAAACCTCCGTCACGGGTTTTGTTACTGTTTTTGCAACTTCAACTGCCTTCTTCAGTTCCTCCGGAGTATGCAGGGCACCGCCTAGTTTGGGCACAATAACAATCGGGACGTTGGTGTACTGACGGACTTCTTTTGCAATCTGACCAAGGTTCATTTCGGGAATGATGAATGCTTTGGCGTTTCTGAACGCAAGCAGGGATTCATCTGGGAAAGGCCAGACTATTCTCAGATTCAGATGACCATAGATGTCAGGAACATCCGCCATGAGCTGGCGGACAGTTCTCGTCGGAGCGCCATAGGAGATGAAGACGAGTTCCGCATCCGGGTTGATTACATCAACATCAGTAATTTCATTTCTGAAATCTTCGATCTTTCTAACCTGACGACGGACAAGATGTTCATGAACTTCAGCTGAGTCGGTCGACGGATAACCATTTTCGCCGTGAGTGAGTCCGGTGATGTGAATGTTATGTCCGTTTCCGAATGTGGCAAACCCCGGAACCCCATTCTCATCAGGGGTACAGGGAAGTTCCCCATCTTTCAGTTCGCGGCGCGGTATGATTTCCACGTCACTGTGCAGGTTGACTTTTTCCCGCATATGCCCGATGGTTTCGTCAGTCATCAGAAAAACCGGGGTCCGGAATCTGTCCGCAAGGTTGAATGCCTTGACCGTCAGATCAAACATCTCCTGAACCGAGGAGGGAGAAAGGGCAATGATGCTGTAATCCCCATGCGAACCGTATCTGCACTGGAGCATATCTCCCTGGGCGGCTTTGGTCGGTTGACCAGTGGACGGACCGCCCCGCTGGACATTTACAATGACGATCGGCGTTTCCGTCATGGCGGCATACCCTATATTTTCCATCATCAGGGAAAAACCCGGCCCGGAGGTAGCGGTCATCGTTCGGGCACCGGCCCAGGATCCTCCGATAATTGCGGCAACGCTGCCAAGCTCGTCTTCCATTTGAACGAAGGTCCCCCCGATTTTTGGAAGCCGGGCAGCCATCCGCTCGGCAATCTCTGTGGACGGGGTAATCGGATAGCCGGCAAAGAATCTGCATCCGGCTGCTATCGCTCCTTCAGCGCAGGCAACATTACCATTCAGGAAATCTGTTTTAGTCGTCAATATTCAATCACCACTTTATGAGGCTCGAAGGGTTTTTCATCAACCCACGATATGGCCTGATCTGGGCATATAGTCTGGCACATGCCGCATAGCTGGCGACCATAGAATTTCTGCAATCGGCAGTTGGTACATCTCTCCGGATGGTCTAAAACCGGGATGATGTAGCCGCGGGCTCCTGGTCTGGTGCCTTCCTGAAAAATATCGTAAGGACAGACCATAGTGCACATATTGCAGCCCTTACACCGGTGGTCATTGATAACGAGCTTCATTATTAATACTATTTATATTATGAGTCCTTAACAGGCTAAAAGTTCTTCTCTTGAGTATGTTACTTTTGGTAGATGCTAACGCTAACTGACCAGAACCGACGGTATGTGTGCATTTCCTAAATCACTACCTAAATCAGAAAAAATCCCAAACCCGGAATAATCCTTTGTTCATAGGGATGCAGTCAAAACGGGGACGACCTACCCTTTAGCGAAGCATGTATCTTCCTTATGACCAGAGCCCGGCACAGGTGAGTTGCTGTATCCACTAAGCCGGACACTTTATGGGAGCGCCGAATCTATGAGAATCCTTATCCATTTCAAAATAAAGACGTATTAGGAACCAGAGGGATATGTGTGCAGAAAAATGTCAGAACCTCATTACGACTGGAACTTAAAGACAAACCGGGTCAGCTCCTTGCCGCAATTGAGCCAATTTCCAGAATAGGGGCCAATGTAATCACTATATCCCACCAAAGGGATACAAAATCCCAAAACGGCGCTTTAATTGTAGATATCATTATTTCCCTTCCTGAAGCACGCCTGCCCGAACTTATAGATGCACTCCGAACAAACGAGGTGGCAGTCGTCAGAATCGGAACTGAATACCTTACCTGCACTAAAACATTCATTCTGATAGGCCATATCCTGCACACCGACCTCACCGATACCGTGAATAGAATTGACAAAGCGAACGTTGCCGAAGTCACCGAACTCCAGTTGATAATGCCAAGAGTAGCCGAACGTTCAACCGCAAAACTTACCATCAAAGCAGTCGGCGAAGCCGAGATGAGCAATGCAATAACCATCTTAAAAGAAGTCTCGCGCGAGAAACATCTTCTCATAATTGATGAAATCACAGGTGATTTATGATACCCTGGAAAATTGCCCTGATTGGTCTTGGATCTGTCGGGCGGGGTATCGCCCAGGTGCTGAAAGACAAAACCCAGTTCATCATTGTCGCAGCGGCAGACTCAAAAAGCGGAGTCGTTAGCCAGTCAGGTATTGACATTGAAGCTCTTCTTGCAAAGAAAAAAACGACAGGCCACTGCGGCGACCCGAAGTGGCCCGCATCCCGCATCGCCTCAGAAGTGGATTACGATATTCTAATCGAGGTCACCCCGACTAATTCAATAACAGGTGAACCCGCCCTCACCACAATAAAAACAGCACTTCTCCGGAGTAAACATGTCGTCACCTCAAACAAAGGTCCGGTTTCGCTCGCATCAGTAGAATTACTCAGGATTGCTGAAGAAAAGAATGTCGGGTTTCTTTTCGAAGGGACCGTCGCCGGAGCAGTGCCAATTCTTCGCGGCATCCAATATGGATTAGCCGGCAACAAAATCAAAGCACTCTATGGTGTGCTGAACGGAACCTGCAATTATATTCTGACCAGAATGGAGGAGGAGAGTCTCACATACGAACAGGCACTCGCTGAAGCACGGGACCTTGGTTACGCTGAAGCAAATCCCGCATCGGATATTGATGGAACCGACGCTGCGATAAAACTCGTCATTCTGGCAAACACCATGCTCGGGATGAGTGTAAAACTAGATGATGTAAAACGGACCGGGATTTCCGGCCTGACGGTTGCCGCCCTGCATATGGCTAATGCAAACGGACGTTCTATCCGACTGATTGCCTCCCTCAACCCCGGGAAAAATACGCTGGAAGTATCGCCCCGCCTTCTTCCGAAAGATAATCCGCTAGTTGTATCCGGAACGCTGAATGCCATCACAGTGGAAACCGAGTATGCCGGCGCAATCACATTCATCGGACGCGGGGCGGGTTCAGTTGAAACGGCGAGCGCTATTCTCGCTGACCTCTTATTTATCGCAGACAAATATGGCAGATAAAGATAAATCCAGTGGAGTACTTGAGCGTCGCGGGGCGTTTCTTGCATCGATGCGGCAGATGACATTCGAAGCAGGTCATTTCACAATCACCAATCTGGCATCTGTCATGGGTACCCCGCGTTCAACCGCCCAGGACTGGATCAACCGACTCGTAAAGGAGGGATGCATTTTCGTCAAATATGAGTCTCATGGCAGAAATCCAGCACTCTACGCCTCCAGAAGTGCACTCCCGCAGACAACCTGCAAACGGATTTTTACTACATTGGATGGATCCGATGTTGAGATTTTTCATGAGTGCCTCTCAAGCGGCTGTGCTGGTTTTTGCGAGTTTCATCACAGAAAAGCCGGCGGTGCAGCACTTTCCGTTACCCGTGACGGGATGATGTTCCTTGAACAGGCAAAACTTGGCGTGTCCGGAGAACTTCATCTGGATTCTGCCGCGGTCGGACTTCTTTCAGTAAAGAAAGACGGCCCCGACATTATCCAGACGATTCGTTCCATCCCCGGCGGACCGGCATACTCACTATCCTCAATGATGGGTCATGCAAAAGGAGTGAAGGGCGTGAAAATCGTTTCATCCAATGGTGTAATCACAGGGGAAGTCCGGACCACAGCACTCGTTCACGTGACAATCGGAGTGGATGATACTGATCTGAAAGGATGCGGGGGTGCGACTTTTGCCTTATCCCAGGCATTAATGAAATATCTGACCGATTCGGGCGAGGTAATTGGAATAAGGCACCAGGTAGCAGTGCTCTGTCAGGACATCCCCGAAAAAACCGCAGGAAACTCATGCAGTTTTATTGAACTCGCCGTCGAACCCGAAGTAGTCGCCTCACTCTCTGTAAAGGTCTGCCGGTTTCTGGAGGAGGAAAGTGTTTCAGATGAGTGGGGTATTGCAATTCTGACCGGCATAAACGTGCCGTCAGGTTTACTGATGCTGGGAAAAAAAATCAGGGAAGAACGGGTCTCACTAAACGAGGTTCTCCAGACTGCAAAACGTTTCGGCGTACAGGTCTATGGACATAACGGAATTATAGGTGCAGTTGGAGCGGTGAGCCTGAAAAACCAGCCGCAGAATGTCCTGCTGGATTTGGCGAACCCAGTTGTGATAAGGTAAATAAAAAAAGGAAACATAAGGTGAAACAGTCACAAAAAGAAGTTAATGCACCCATTCCCCCCGGGCATTCCCGGAGAGTTCCTGTTTCCAGATAGGTACTTTTTCCTTGAGCTGCTCGATGATGTAGCGTGACCCTTCGTAGGCTTCTGCCCGGTGACCTGCCCCGACCACAATAACCACAATCGTCTCACCAAGTTCGAGACGTCCGTACCTGTGAATAATATCCACAGAGGACAGACCAAACTTTTCGGTTGCCTCACAGGCAAGATCCGTGAGATCCTTTTCTGCAACCGGGACGAATGCTTCGATTTCCAGAGCATCCATATTACCGTCATCCCTGACAGATCCAACAAAAACAACCTGTGCACCGTCTTTTATCGAGCGGGAATTCTTAATCATGGCGCCGATGTCGATGTCTTCCTTTTGTAATGCGAGAACCATCTTATCCCCCCGAAACCGGCGGATAGATGACGATTTCGTCACCATCTGCGGGCAGTATAGTCTTTGCATCATCTGCATCGATTCGTTCCCTATTATACATCAGGATGATGTGGGGTTTGAGTTCTGCCCCGTCAAAAAGTTCATCCATTGCAACACTATGTGTTTGTGCAAATGTCAACAATGCTCCGCAGACCGTGGTCTCCGGCGGGACAGTGATAATATTTGTCCCGCCAAAGAGTTCCCGGAATTTAGCAAATGAACGTATGGTTATCTCGGGCATGTTTGTTGGTTAGATGTTAGTGCTACGGATATGAATATTTACTCGTCTACTGTTTGTTCCAGAATCTCGACAAGGGTTATCGTAAATACAAGAGACTTTCCGGCAAGCTGGTGATTGGCATCCAGAATCACGGTCTCTTCATCGATTTTTTTGATGGTCACCGGAATCTGGTTTCCGTCACCGAGCTGAATTAATAGTTGTTCGCCCGGATTTGCGGTAAAATCCTCTCCAAACTCCTGCCGTGGAATCTCCACGGTCATATCATCATTCTTTTCACCGTATGCTTCTTCAGGAGGAATTGTGACTGTCTTCGTCTCGCCGATATTCATCCCGAGAACTGCGGAATCAAAACCAGGGACGACCATCTGCGAGCCGACTATGAACTCCAGCGGGTCGCGCCCTTCAGATGAGTCGAAACATGAACCGTCCGTTAATTCTCCTACATAGTGCACACGTATTGTATCGCCATTTTGTACTGACATACCGTCTTGGTAGGATTTTTTGGTATAAGTACTTGGCGGGAGTGACAAAGAAGGATCATTTCCAGCCGGGCAGGGCATAGTTCTGCACAAAGTTAACAGAATAATCATAGATGAGTATTTCTAACAACCTCTGTTTTTGTGTCGGATGTCTTTCAGTCAGAGATTCATCAGGCGTACGTGGATCAGGTTATTGCCATGATGAAATCAAAATCAATTAAAAAAAGAGATTATCAGACAGACTCGGATATTACCTAATACGAAAGCGGGCTACCCCTCACAAACTCCTATATGATATAAAATCAAATATAAGCGCTGATGTTAGTTTACGTAAATGGAAAATTCGTTCCTGAGGAACAGGCAACCGTGTCAATCTTCGATCACGGGTTCCTCTACGGGGATGGAGTGTTTGAAGGAATCAGAGCCTACAACGGACGTGTATTCCATCTCCGGGAACATATTGAACGTCTCTTTGATTCTGCAAAAGCAATCGACCTCAAGCCGGGAATCACCCGTGAGGAAATGTGCGAAATCATCAAAGAGACGCTCAGGAAGAACAATCTTAAAGATGCATACATCCGTCCGATCATTTCCAGAGGATTTGGATCAATGGGTCTTGACCCGCGCGGCTGTACCACACCCTCAATCATCTGTGCAGCTTCCCCATGGGGAGCGATGTACGGCGACCTTTATGAAACCGGGCTGACTGCAGTCACCGTCTGTGTCAGAAGAAACCCGCCGGACACCCTGCCGCCGAATATCAAATCCCTCAACTATCTTAATAACATTCTCGGAAAAATCGAGGCGAACTATAAAGGCGGCGATGAGGCAATCTTCCTTGACCGCACTGGAAAACTTGCTGAAGGCTCAGGCGACAATATCTACCTCGTGAAGAACGGTGTATTGTACACTCCCCCTACCATCAACAACCTCAAAGGAATTACCCGTTATGTTCTTCTTGATCTCTGTGCGAAAAATGGTATCAAAGCCGAAGTTTGTGAACTTGGTCTTTTTGACCTCTACACAGCAGACGAAGTCATGGTAACTGGCACTGCCGCCGAAATCTGTGCAATCATCAAAGTTGACGGCAGAGAAATCGGAAATGGAAAGCCAGGACCCGTGTATAAATCGCTTCTCGCAGCATACCAGAATGAAACACAGACCACAGGTGAAGCTTTCTGATTTTTCAGAAATTAATCACAATATTTTTATAGTCATAAGTCGACCCTTATAGGCAGTTTTGCTGATATAGTGTAGTGGCCAATCATGCCGGCCTTTCACGCCGGCGACCCGGGTTCGAATCCCGATATCAGCACTCAGATTAATTTTGTATCTGTTCTTATGACATTTCACCCGACC
>DATESH010000100.1:0-3383 GCA_035270965.1 Methanocorpusculum sp. | reverse complement strand
CTTGATATCAGCCGCTGGAGTTATTCCAACAGTACCACGTGGATGGTAACGAACAGAGCCCTGCTCTAAATCGACCAGGTCTCTTTACATAAACTTTTTTTCTTCCCGATGGGGAACAACAACCTTAATTACTGTTCCTTTCCACTATCTTATTATGGCTGTTAAAATCGCTGAGATAGTAGAAACCTTGGAATTCGTTTCGGATATTGATGGAGTAAAGGACTGCCTGATGGCCCAGCAGGGTGAATACTGGTTCAACATTGACGTTTCGAAAGGTTCCGGTCTCAAAGCTGGCGACAAGGTACGTGTGATTGTTGAGAGGGTTGACTGAGCTGGAATATGAACCGGAAAACTCTGCTGATTGCGGGAATCGTCGTTATTGTTGCTGCAGTAATCTGTATCGTTCTGGTCCTTGCCGGTGGGTCTTCAATTACTGCGGATACTCCCGTTTATGAAAATGGTGTATTAAAAACATCCATACATTATGACGGAGAACAAAAAGATGTCTGGTTCCAGTACAATATTTTCCGTCAGGACAGCCTTCTCTCCTCAACACAGGTGGTGAATTCCCAGGCAGTGACCGGTACGCTTACAAAAGGTGACTCGGTTTCCGAGCTCAAAATAAACCTTGAACCCGGGGAATACAAAGTTTTCATCTATGTTCTTGAGCGTGATGAAGGGACTAAACGCATTACCGGATTCATACGTAATATTGTGATAACTTGAAGCAGATTTTTGATAATGCCCTGCTGTTTAACCCGGTAACCTGTGAATGGGTATCCTCGGCATTCTCTGTGGATAATGGTCTCGTAACTGTAGTTGGGAAACCCGGATCCATTTCCGGGACCTCAGTGACTAATCTGAAGGGTGCACGGGTAGTGCCCGGTTTAATCGATGCCCACCTCCATATCGAGAGCACACTCCTGACGCCCCGTGAGTTCGGACGTCTTGCTCTTATGAACGGAGTTACTACTGTCATTGCCGATTCTCACGAAATTGCAAATGTTGCCGGATGTGCCGGTATTGATTTTATGCTGATCGATGCAAAGAATTCGCCAGCTGATATCTTTTTCATGATTCCGTCATGTGTGCCTGCGACCCGGCAGGATGTCGGAGGTGCTGTAGTTTCGTATGCGGATATCGCGACCTACAAGGGGGTAAAGTCGGTTATAGGACTTGGCGAGATGATGAACTTTCCCGGGGTTATCTTCGATGATCCGGAGGTGCTGGCAAAACTCTCACTATTTGACCACATAGATGGACATGCCCCTATGCTTTCCGGCGAAGCGCTCTGCAAATATGTGTCCCGCCGCATCAAAACAGATCATGAGTGTATTTCCGCTGCTGAGGCAAAGGAAAAGCTTGCTCTTGGCATGTATATCCTTCTGCGTGAGGGTGATGCCGCGAAAAACATCGCAGCTCTTGCAGAAATTGTAAATGATAAGACAGCGTCCCGCTGTTGTTTTTCGACCGACGACCGGCATGTGGATTCACGAGTTCGTGAAGGATCTATTGATCACTGTATCAGGGTCGCGGTCAGACACGGGATGCCGCTGGAAACAGCCATCAGGCTGGCAACGCTTTCGGCGGCAGACTGTTTCGGTCTTGCTGACCGCGGCATGATTGCTCCCGGAAGAGTTGCCGATTTCTGCATTTTAAAGGATGAGGACGAGTTTATCATCAGGGATGTATATAAAAATGGTGTCCATTCATCATCAATGCCGAAACCTCCGGCTCCTGTCGGATTCGTATCTCCTCCGTTTTCCTGCCGCATCCCTACGGCCGAAGAGCTTGTTCTTCCGGAGGGGAGACTCAGAGTAATCGGGCTTGTACCTGATGAAATTGTGACAAAAGTACTTGTCACGGTTTCACCGGGAAATTTCCAGAAAGTAGTCTGCGTTGATCGTTACCGGTCTGAAGGGTTTGGAGTGGGGCTTGTCAATGGTTTTGCTTTTACAAAAGGGGCGGTTGCGACTTCAGTTGCACATGATGCCCACAACATCATCGCGACTGGTGTTTCCGATGATGAAATCATTGCGGCTATTTGTGCTGTGCGGGATGCCGGCGGGGGTATGGCGGTTGTGTGCGAAGGCAAGACGACCATTCTCCCTCTTCCCTATGGCGGGCTGATGACACCTCTTTCCATTGAGGAGGTCATCATACAGATGGACGAACTGGCTGAACACCTGAAAATAATCGGGGCTTCCTCTGCGACATTCATGAATCTCTCGTTCCTCTCGCTTACCGTAATCCCGCATCTCAAGATAACTCCCCGCGGGCTTTTTGACGGGGATGCATTCTGTGATGTGCCGATTACCTTGGAATGAGAGGAAAGTCTATTGCTTTCTATGACAAATTACCTTCAATGATTGTTCGCAGGTTTCTATCCCTGCTCCTCATATCGGCATTGCTGCTGTTACCGGTTGGCGCAGGTCAGGCTTTTGCTCTCAGTACTCCCTCGGTTAATCTTACAGATACTCCGTCGGTTGCAGATAACAGCACCTTTGTTGAAGGTTCGAACCGTTATGGGTATCTGACTATTGAATCAGTCGGGTTTGTCCTTTCCGGAACTGATGCAGAGGTTACGGTTGAGTATGAGATAACGCCCTGGATTGCCTTCCTGGTGTTTCTCTTTGGTAAACAGGATTTAAAGAACAGGGTTCTTTCCGTAATTGGTTATCCCGAAACAGGTACAACCGATCAGGTGGTGACCTTCACCTATGTTGATAACGATCGTGCAGTCATCACTGTAACAAATGCCGTGGTTGATTATAAGGACGGGTCTTACTGGTATCCTCAGCATAAGTTTGGAACGGTGATTCCCATGCTGACATTTGTGGTAGGGCCTGAGGATACAAAAATCTACAATAATATTCAGATCATGTCCAAAGGATTCGGGTATTTTCAGTAATGCCCTTATCATATAAAAAATAGATTTCTCTTTCAACCCCTATTTTATCTCTATAAAAATATGATTATAGCTCTTTATATTTTGCATCCGGGGTGTTCAATACTTCACTTTCTTATAAACCGGCTTTCTCTTATCTTTGCATGCTTCGGCTTCTTCTTCCTCTTTCAGTCTGATCTCGATCCAGGAAAGCATCTTCTTATGGACAGATGGTCTGAAATAAATCCCTGTGAATGCAACTGCAAGACCTGCCAGTGTCAGAATGATTAGTGCAGCAATACCTTCTGTTGTTGTGAACGGGAAGGGTTCAATCGGTGATATGGACAGGAAATATATTATCGCGCCATACATTATCAGACCTATTGCAACAATAAAGAACGGCACAACAAAGATTCTGGAAATGCCTGCCTGGTAATTCTGAAGGTAATCGGTTATCTTCCCTCCTGCTGCAATCATTGCTGCAATTATTATCCAG
>DATESH010000099.1:0-2010 GCA_035270965.1 Methanocorpusculum sp. | reverse complement strand
TAAAACATGAATCGTGCCGCAGACCAGTTTATAATCATCACGCCAGGGTCTGATGATATTAGAATACAGACACCTTCCCCCGCAGAATCCATAAATATCGCAGGAAAGACAGGGTTCTCCTATCGGCACCTCGGGGAGATGTATAGGATCTGCATCTTTGACATGCCCTGCATAATAATCTGCCATGCCGACCATAATCGGGCATGGAGCGATCCAGCCATTTGTCATCACGCTGTAATTCGCATAACCGGACCCGCACCTAAGTTTCGAAGAACGTCCGAGAATGAGATCTTCTGTTGTGGAAAGGAATGGATACCATTTCGGAACAACACCTGTTTTTTCAATCCGCGAAACCCACTCGGAAATAAGTCTCCTGATTCCTGCATTATATTCCTCGCTCCATTCAGCAAACCGGCGGTGGGAAAAATCACCGGTGAAATCCGCATCCATTTGCCAGTGAATAGAGGTAAAATAATTTGCAAGATGCGTTACTGCGGAAAAAATCTCCGTATCCTCGGCTATGGTCATCCTGGCAATAAGTTCGCCTTTGTATCCGTTTTTACGAATAAAATCCGCTGTGGAAAGGACCATGTCATAAATGCCGTCTCCCCTGTGTTTATCGGTGAGATACTTATCTCCGTCGATTGAAATAAGGATTGTCTCGAACCGGTTTGTGTACTCCTTTGGCAGTTTTGCAAGCAGTGTTCCGTTCGTCTGGAGCATGAACCGTTTCACCGGTGCATGGTCCATAATCTCCATCACTGTATCTGACCGGAAAAGCGGTTCCCCGCCGATAAACGTGAGAACGGGATCCGGATCTTTTTCGAGAAAAGCGTAAAGATCTGCAAGGGGAAAATTCAGATTCTCGCTGATAGTTTCATCAATTGTTCCGGGAGAATGCCCGGCAGGGTCTTCCACTTCAAACATCTTTCCTCTGCAGTAAGAACAACAAAGATTACAGTCATCAGTTACAATCACATGAAAAAACATGGTTAGTTGATGGTTAGACCGTTCATCTCGGCAATTTCAAGATACGTTTCCGCAACATATTCTGCCTGCTTTCTGGTCATACCGTAGGGGTTAAACTTCCAGACCTTGGTGGCACCAGGAATAATTCCCCGGATGCCTTTTTTACCAAGGGCACTTGAGAGGAAGAAACCCCGCTTCTTATGGGTCTGTGCAACCACATCGAATGAATCTGTTGTGTCAACCCGTGTCAGCGTGTGTTTTCTTGGATACTCTGAACGAATCTTCGTTCCATCGATAGAGCGGAGGGCGTCCACGATGATTTTGCTGTTAGCAAGTTCCTCGTCAAAGTGTTTGACACGTTCCTTCACGGTCGGGAAGGAAGCGAGAAGTCCGACAATCGGGGCTCCCATCAGCGAACATCCTAGAATGCCGACCTCTTTGATACCAAATGTCCGTCCACTGAGGTCGCCTTCCATCTGCGTTGTGCGGAAGACTTCTTCGGCACGTTCCTCGGTTGCGGCAAGAATTCCCGACGGGGCGGGAGCTGCCATACTTTTGTGACCCGAACCGACAACGAAATCGACGCCAAGGTCTTTGCCGTTCACCGGCATGATACCCACTGTGTAAACCCCGTTGTAGAGGACCGGCACATCATACTGGTGAGCGACTTTTGCGACTCCCTTCACATCATGCATGTTGCCAAACTGGTAATCCACATGGTCGATGAAGAGTAATTTTGGAACTGTCCCGAATTCCCTAATAACATCCTCGATTCTGTCTGCAGTGTTCTCTGCTGTAATGAGATTATCATTCGTCTTTGGAATTTCACGAACGACTCCTTTCTGAAGTTCGACGGATAAATATGATGTATAGTGTGCAAGAGCGCCGATAAGAACCGGGTCGCCTTTTTCCACATAGGTTCCGGCAACCTGCTGAAATGCCCTGCGGGCTCCCGGGACTGTACGCGCCTGGGCCATGCCAAGCCACTCGGCAAGATCCACATGGAAATCTTTCAGAGGCGGGTTCTGGATATAATCCAGA
>DATESH010000098.1:0-4532 GCA_035270965.1 Methanocorpusculum sp. | reverse complement strand
TGATTCGGTGAATACTCTCACAAGAGGTTCGGTTCCGGATGGTCTGATTAATGCCCATGCTCCGCCTTTCGTTATGCGTATTCCGTCACGGTCATCGATAGGACAATCCGCGAAGTATTTTCTCATGTGCGCAACAATCTCTTTTGCCCGGGTGGTTTTTCGTTTTTCCTGATACATGGTGAACGATGGCAGTTCTGCGATGAGTTTGGAAAGCGGCCTGGTCTTTTCTGCCAAAAATCCGAGCATTGTTGCGGCACTCATTCCGCCGTCTCTGCAGAACTGATGTTTGGGGTAAATGATCCCGCCGTTTCCTTCACCTCCAATGATTACCTTTTCCCCTTTGGCGAGCAGTTCCCGCATTGTCCGTGCAACATAGATACTTCCGACGACCGTATACGAGGTCATGCAGTTGTATTTTTTTCCTACTGCTTCTACGATTCCGGAGGTGCTGACCGGCGTTACGATGACTCCTCCCGGATTTTTTTCGCTGAAGTAGGAGGCAAGCAGGGCAAGCGTGATGTTTCCATCCATGAATGTTCCATTTTCATCAACGAAGATTGCTCTGTCTGCATCTCCGTCATGGGCTACACCGAATGCAGCGCCGGTGGCGACCACTGTGGCCGAAAGGTTCGCAAGACCTTCTGCACTTGGTTCGGGAAGTCTTCCCGGGAACCGTCCGTTGAACTCTGCGTTGATGGTGTGAACGGTACATCCGAGTCTGCGGAGAATATCCGGCGAGGTGGCGGCAGCCGGGCCATTTCCCGGGTCAACCACTACAGTGATTCCTTTACCGCAGTCTTTTGGGAACTGTGAGACGATTGAATCGATATAGAGTTTACGTGCCTGTGGTTCTTCGGTGCAGTCTCCGACTTTATCCCAGGCGGATACAACTGATTTATTCTGAATCATTGTCTGTTCAAGTTGGATAGTTCTCTCATCGCCCATTTCTGTGCCGTCAGCTTCGATGATTTTTATTCCGTTATATTCCGGCGGGTTATGGGATGCGGTGATCATAACGCCGCCGTCAAGTTTGTGATCGAGAACGAGGTACTGAAGGCAGGGGGTGGGGACCACACTAAAGTCAATGACGTTACATCCGCATGCCATAAGTCCGGCATGAACTGCGGCGCTGAGAGCGGGTCCGGAGGTTCGGGTGTCACGGCCAATACCAACTGTTTTGCCTTCTCCAAGCATGGTTCCAAATGCTTCGGCGATACCAAGGGCGAAGACCGGGGTCATGTCAGCGCCGGTTACTCCCCGGACACCGTTTGTGCCAAAATATTTTTTTTCGAGTTTTTCAAGTGCCATTTTTACAAACCGTCTATCTAAGAATATGGGAGGTTGTTGATAATAAGGGTTGAGAAAAAAAGTTTAATATTATTGTGTGTCTTCTTCATCTTCTTCGTCTTCATCATCACCTTTCCGGTTTTTTAGAAGAATGTTTGCCGATTCTCCAAGTTTGCGCATAATCTCGCTGATTTTATCTTCGATATCGATTTCTTCGTCGATTTCAAGGGAGGTACCTTCGATTTCGAGAAGGAATCTGGCAACTTCGCTTGATTCAAAGAGAATATCATCCAGTTCATCCAGGGTGAAAAATCCGCACATCGCTCCATAGAAAAAGGTGGCTCCGGATTTCCTGACTTTTCTTTTGAACGAATTTCTTGCCTGGTTAACTGCCTGGGGGGTGTATGTCTCTTCCATGAATGGGCAGAGTTCGGGGAGATGCTCTCCGATGAATGTCATCTCGGACCCGTAAGGGGTTTTGAAATCCGAGCACAGACGGGCGATGGCCCATTCCCGTGCAGTAATATAGGTTCGTTTGCGGAGGAAGACATTGACTTTTCTGTAAGTGGCTCCATCGACTTTTTTGAATTTTTTGTATTTATTTATCTCTTCGCTGCGGTCCTCTTCATATGGCGGGTCGTCTGGTTTAAGAAGAGTGTCTTCAGTGGGCATTTCGTATTCTTCCATATGTGTTATCTGAATATAGGGGTGTTGTGTGTATTTTAGGGTTTGCTGATTACTGTTTCCATCATTTGTTACGTATAGCATCATACGGTTTATACGTGTGTTATTATTAGCTGTTCATGCGGATAATTATCTGAAAATAGGATGTTTAAAAAAAAGGCTTTTCGCTACTTTGTTAGGATAAATCCGGGAAAGGTGAGTTATTATTTCTGATTTTTAGTGAATTTCTGTTTATAAATCAAAGGTTCTAAAAAAACTCTGCCGTCGATTTGGTTATTATCTTGTTGTCCTGACTTGCTGTAGATTCGCCCTTTCACAGAGCAAAATTATATCCCCTGCATAAATAATTGAATAATCCTCTATGAAAGAACACTTTTGATTATCCGGATGGCCCGAATTCTTCGGAAAAAAAGGTGGTTTTACTTCTCAGTTGCAAGCGGGAAGTAATCCTGATATACTTTTTTGCGTTCATCAAGATCGGTATGGATGTATATTTCCGTTGTCTGAATGGAGTTATGTCCAAGGTTTTCCTGGACAATACGAAGATTATGTGACCGTTTATAGAGTTCAGTCGCATAACTGTGCCGGATTTTATGGGGTGTGATTCCGGGCGGAGCGTAAAGATTGAAGATATGCTGCACAGTCCGCGGGGATATCGGATTTCCGTTTCGCCCTTCAAATACCGGTCCGTTTTTTTTATTGTTAATGTGTTCACGAATCTGATTCAGTGTCTCGGAATCGCAGAAAACAATCCTGATTTTACCGCCTTTTCCCCTGACGCGGATTGTTCCTTCTTCAAAATCTATGTGTTCTATTAAAAGCCCGCATACCTCGGAAACACGCATTCCTGTGGCATAAATTGTTCGGATTAATAGTGCATTACGTGGATTTTCGAGGGATTCTATGAAGATCATGACCTCTTTGTGCCGGAGATATTTGAGTTCCCTGTCCTTGATTTTTGGTCTGTCTATTTTATTCATCGGGTTAATATCGGTGACATCCTGGTTAATCAAATACTTGTAAAATGAGCTGAGGGCTGAGTTATATTGATGCAGGCTTGCAGGGCTTAAATGCCGTTCATTTCTAATCAGTGTAAAAAAATCACTGATTTCGTAGGCATCTGTATCGATTTCCGCCCCCATTCCAAATTTTTCTATTGTTTTGGTGGATTCGGGCGGGACTCCTTCGGCTTCTTTCAGACATGTTTCATATTTTGCATAAAGTTTTAGAATTCTTCCATATGCTTCAATTGTATTTTCTGCATAGTTCTTTGTCTGGATATTGCTGAGGTATCGTGGAATCCAGATGCTGAAGGTTCGTTTCGGGGGTGCCATTTTGTGTCTGAATACTCTTTGCGCTGAGTGCAGATAATGATTGCGCATAATAGACATTATGCGCAATAAATTGCGTTTTTGTGAGATAAAAAACAAGCTCAAAATGTGGATTTTTTTAAAAAATAACCCCAATCCGGGGTTTTCATAGTTTCTCGCATAATTTATCTGTCTCAATGACTTTGTGAACTGGTGGTATCGGTCTCAAATGCACCACAGCAAAATAACGGGCCTTTACGGGGTTTTGATGCCCGGGATGATTAATCATATTACTCTGTTCACAAAACAGCCGTAAAACGAAGATATGAAGGCGTTATTTTTCAGGATCCTAATTTTTTTTTCATTTTGCAATGAGAAAATCATATGTCAGTATGGGGTGAGAACATTTATTCTGCTTACTCTCCCGATCAAAAAAGATCATGTTTTCTATTAAGTCTCATCACAAGATCATTACTGCCCGCTTTTTCTCCTTCTGTGAAAAACCGTACTCAATTTTAGTCCAATCAGTTTCCTGTGACTGGCTTCTCCTCATAATCTGCTGCGAATCTTCGGATGATCCTGGCCGGATTCATCTTTTCTTCTTCCCTCCATCTACTCTGATGGTGTTTTTGAATGTGCGGTGCTGTTAAATCCGGCTGCTCATTTCTCTCATTCATACTGGAATCTACGTATCCCAGCCTTGTCCTGCTGCATTTTTTTCAAATTAAACCGGGTTATTCCAGTGGAAACTACCTTATTTATGTATGTAATATACCGTATGATGCTATACGTATAATGTTATTTTAATCACCCTTCCGATATTACCTATCTTCAGTAAAAACAATTATTACGTCCCACGCTTCACATAACGACGACATCCATGGCTATACTGAAAATCAGAGGTGGAGATCTCGACCTTGTCGAGTATGACTTCATCTCATTTCTGCCCGGTGAGCATCTATACACAGATATTCCCGTTGCAAAAAAACCCGTGACGCAAAAAGAGACCTTCACGGTTACTGTACCGGCACGTATTCATCTATCCGTATTGGATATGAACAGATTTTCTCCGGGAATGCCGGGAGGGGGCGGACTGGGATTTGCTCTGCAGCTTTACAGCGATGCAGCCGTATCCTGTACTGCCGGAGACACTATCATACATTCATCGCGTTTTCTGTTAATCGAACATCTGGTTGCAGCGTTCAAAGCTATCACCGGATATACCGGGGGATTTATAATCCGGACCGAAGA
>DATESH010000097.1:0-3875 GCA_035270965.1 Methanocorpusculum sp. | reverse complement strand
CAACTACGTGGCGCATGTTGCCCGCAGATTTGATTACGATATCGGAATCAGTTACTCAAACGATGCCGATAAAGCCATAACCATCATCAAAGATGTTATACAAAAACATCCATATGCACTTGAAAATCCGGCACCTACCATTTATGTAGACCTCCTCGCTCCAAACAGTGTCAATCTCAAAGTCCGAATCTGGTCACCTTCCGGATACTGGTGGGATGTGAGAACCGAATTACTCTGGAAAATCTTCAAAGCACTCCGTACTGCCGGTGTAGACATTCCGTTTGAACAGCTGACCATCTGGTATGGTGAAGATGCGACAAAAGTGAAACCTCTGTTAAAAGGGGACGGGTTCTCTCCTGACGAAGTGCTTGGCAAAAGCGTAAAATCTCCTGAAAATGCTAACAAGGCGGTAAAATAATGAATTTAACGGAAATAATGGGCATGCTCTCTGCAGAAAATCTGGACGAGCGTCACGCAGCAGTAGAAAAACTGGCACTCCTTGCAAAAAACGATCCGGACACCATCATCCCGCAGATCATCGCGGCAATCAAAGAATCCAACCTGAATGTCCGCTGGTATCTCGGTCGTGCCTTAATAAAAACCGGACCCTCTGTGATTCCCTATATCATCTCCGCCTCCGGTCAGGAGACCGAGATGGACATTCAGAAATATTACGGCGCTGTTCTGGCAGCATTTGGGGAAGAAGCAATTCCGGCTCTTGTCGGATTATTCTCCTCGGAAAACCCTACCAGCCGCGGAATGTCAGCTGCCTCTCTTGAACGAATCGGCCCCCCCTCGGTTCCGGCTCTCATCGAAGCCGCTCACAGTGAAAATATCAATGTGCGGCTCTGTGCCCAGCTCACCCTTGGCAAATTTGACATCTTTGATTTCTAATCCATGGCAGAACTGGTAACCTCTCCTGCATACCGGGCCTATCTCGACGGGCTCATTGCAGAGCTTGACCGGGCAATGGGAATTGCGAATGCTGCAAAAAGTCTCGGCATCGATCCCCGCCCCTATGTGGAAATCCCCATCGCAAGCGACCTTGCCGGAAGAGTGGAAGCTCTGCTCGGATACAAAGGGGTCGCCGCCAAAATCCGTATTCTCGAAGACCAGATGTCAAGAGAGGAAGCGGCATTAAAAATCAGCGACGCCTTTGTCGCAAAAGAATTCGGCGAAACCTCCCGTGATGAAATTCTTGACCATGCAATCCGTACATCCATGGCTCTTCTAACAGAAGGCGTGGTCGCCGCTCCAACTGAGGGTATCGGGAAAATCGCCGTTCGAAACAACGACGATGGTACCGAATACCTCTCTATCTACTATGCAGGTCCGATCCGTTCCGCCGGCGGAACTGCCCAGGCACTCTCTGTTCTCGTCGGCGATTATGTCCGGCGGCTTCTCGGCATAGACCGTTATAAACCCCGTGAAGAAGAAATCGAGCGGTACGTCGAGGAAATAAAACAATACAACAACATCCAGAGCATGCAGTATCTCCCAAAAGACGACGATATACGGATGATTATCCGTAACTGCCCTGTGTGTATCGACGGAGAGCCCACCGAGCAGGAGGAAATATCCGGGTATCGTAATCTTGAACGGGTCGAGACGAACGTCGTCCGGGGCGGCATGGGACTCGTAATTGCCGAAGGTATCGGTCTGAAAGCCCCGAAGATTCAGAAGAACGTTGCGAAGATGCATCTTGACGGCTGGGAATGGCTGGAACAGCTCATCAGCGGTTCAACTCCGGCCCAGGAGGAAGACGAAGAACCCGGCATCCACCCGAAGGACAAGTATATGCGGGATATGCTTGCCGGCAGACCGGCTTTCTCCTATCCCATGAGAAAAGGCGGGTTCCGGTTCCGCCTCGGACGGTGCAGAAATACCGGTCTTGCGACCTGCGGGTTCAACCCGGCGACCCTCCACATCCTCGGGGATTATCTCGCTGTCGGCACGCAGATGAAGGTCGAACGTCCCGGCAAAGCCTGCGGTGTCGTCCCATGCACAAGCATCGAAGGACCAACCGTCCGGTTGACATCCGGCGAAGTCCGCAGAATCGACACGCTCGACGAGGCGAACAAATACTATGATGATGTTGAATACATCCTCGACATCGGCGAAATGCTGATTTCATTCGGCGAGTTCCTGGAAAACAACCATGTCCTCATGCCGCCGAGTTACTGCGAGGAGTGGTGGGTTCAGGAAGGAGGTCCCCGTCATCCGAAAAGCGAAGCAGAAGCTCTTTCGTTCGTTGTCGGGGGTGCATATCTGCATCCTGATTACACCTGGTTCTGGGATGACTGCACCGAAGAGCAGCTCATTTTCCTCTCGAAAAAAGTATCCGAAACCGGGTCGATGCGTGACGGTGTGCTCTTCATCCCCGAAGACAGGGAAGTCAAAGCGGTATTGGAAGAACTCCTTGTCCCGCACACCGTGGAAAATAAAACGTATGTCATACGAACCCCTCTTGTGTTCATCATGGGGCTGGGGTTAACCTATTCTCTTGAAAAGAGCACTACCTGGGCGAACCTGCCGCCGTTTAAAAACGGCCTTGATATGGCAATACATCTTTCAGGTCTGAAAATGCGTTCCAAAGCCGGGACGCGGGTCGGCGGACGTATGGGCAGACCGGGTAAATCAGCACCGAGAAAAATGAAACCCCCTGTCCATGTGCTTTTCCCGATTGGTGAAACCGGCGGGATGAAACGTTCGATCGACAATGCTTCGAAGGTTTGCAACTCGGACTCCGATAATGACTCTTTCGGGACATCGGCAATCAATGGACAGGTCGAAGGTCTTATCCACATTCAGACCGGGGAAAGAAAATGCCCGAACTGCGGAGCGGTCACGTTCAAAAGCCGGTGTCCGGACTGCGGCACGCATACCGATGCGGTCTACCGCTGTCCCCGGTGTAATCAGATCGGGGCAGACGGACAGACTGTCTGCCCGTCCTGCGGGGCGAATCTCGTCTGTTCAAAAGACAGTATCATGAGTCTTTCGCAGGAGTATGCGTCCGCTCTTCAGAATGTCGGCATGTCTCCGTCATCGATTCCGGAGTTAAAAGGGGTCCGGGGTCTCATTTCGCGTGAGCGTGTGATAGAGCCTCTGGAGAAAGGTCTCCTTCGTGCGAAATATACTATATTTGTATTCCGTGACGGGACGATCCGGTATGATATGATCGATTTGCCGCTGACTGATTTCCGGCCGGCAGAGGTCGGGGTTTCTGTGGAAAAACTCCGGTCGATCGGCTATACGAAAGATATGGATGGTAAGGAGCTGACGGATGCCGGTCAGCTTCTCGAGCTTCATCCTCAGGATATCATGGTCTCGGTCGACTGCGGGGAGTATCTGGTGAATGTTGCGAAGTATATCGATGAACTGCTGGTGAAAGTCTACGGGCAGGAGGCGTATTATCATGTGGAGAGTATGGAGGATCTGGTGGGTCAGATGGTGATTGGTCTTGCTCCTCATACGAGTGCGGGGGTTCTTGCGAGAATCGTGGGGTTCACGAAGGCGAAGGCGGGGTATGCCCATCCGTATTATCATGCGGCGAAGAGGAGAAACTGCGACGGTGATGAGGATTGTGTGATGCTTCTGATGGATGGGCTGCTGAATTTTTCCCGGTCGTTTCTGCCGAGTACCCGCGGCGGGACGATGGATGCTCCGCTTGTTTTGACAACGACGCTGAATCCGAAGGAGGTGGATAAGGAGACGCTGAATGTGGATGTGATGAGGAGGTATCCGCTTTCGGTTTATGAGGCATGTCTGACGTTTACGCCGCCGAAGAATCTTGTGAAGGATATCGATAATGTGGAGAAGCGTGTGGAGACCCCGGGGCAGTTCGAGGGTTTTTATTTTACGCATGATACGACGGA
>DATESH010000096.1:0-5392 GCA_035270965.1 Methanocorpusculum sp. | reverse complement strand
CTTCGTCGCTTCCAGAGGAACCGGAGGAATCGTTTCAAAATGTTCGGCGATTTCGGGAAGGTTGGACAACTCATTGATTCGCCCCAGTTCACATTCCTGTAAAGGGATAAATCTGACAGATGGTGATGTTGTAATCATATTCAGACTAATGAGTGTGAAGAAAATATATTCATCGTTCCAGACACATTTTCTGTCGGCTGGTCCATGAAAAGCTAAACAGAATCGGATGGCAGTGCCGCACATACAAAAAGCGTTATAAAAAGTCAGGTGACCGCTTTAGTGAAGTAAATCCTCAGATAATCCGGTCTCTTCTCTGCCCGATTCTGATTCGTAAAACAGGTTTTCATCTCATTTATGATGTCATCAGAATATTTTGGTTTCGGTTCCCCGAAGTCAGGTATTTCTCCGGAATACTGCCTGAGCGCAGGCTCTTGAATAATTCTGGAAAATATACAATAAAATACCAATAAAACTGGGTGAATCTGTGTTTTTTATGGGATGAAATCTGGTGAGAGGAATTGGATTGTCTCACCAGAGGAATGAAAATCTAGCGTTAGTATTTAGTCTCGACAGATATTCTCAGCCAGTGAACATACCACCACACTTGGCATATCCGCGGCTGGAATATCATTATTGCTTACTATTCGTAATCCACACACACTATTAAAATCCGGAGATGGACCACCAAGGCAGAGTGTAAACATAACCTCTGTCCTCAATCAAATATTGATAGTTAATCTATATAATATTTTACCCGGTGCAGTTGAAATAATTGAAACGATGTGCTGAATTTTTATCGGCATATCTGAGGTTTATTGTGTATTTCACTTAAAAGTTTGTATATATACTCTTTTAAACAAGCAGAGTTCCCATGGAGTGGGCAGTATACATAAAGGTAAAACGAAAGGTTAATAGTTGGTACCTGTGGAACGTGTTGTGAATCTCTTATTATGCGGGCTTTGGCTTGTGCGCTCTGTTTATTTTTTGGACGAAAACAGAGAATACGTCAGGTTCGCCGCATCGGGTGAGAGAACTGAAGGTTTCCCGTTTTTGGAGGGTGACCGAAAACTCCCCGTGACAATAACCTAATCCCTGCAGCACCAATATCTATACAACAATGCCTTCCCAGTGTGCCGTATGCAAAGGAAAAGGACTCTGCGGGCTGCCCAGCTGCCCCATCACCCGCCGGTTCTATGCCCTCAAAGACACACGCCCCGTATCCGAATACATGGGGGCATCGCCCTCTGTTTTTGTAGGCAGTTATGGATACCCGCGGGTGGTCGGCGGCCCCCTCATGATAAATGACAGTGATAATCCACTGGATTGGGTCAGTCACGGATTCTCCATCGACGACATTGTCTCTGTCCGGTCCAGGACAATCCGCGGAGGGTCCGACCTCGACGTAAAAATCCCGGACGTCGGCAAAGTCCAGGAAATCGCACTATCGGGCACGCCCCTCGACATCGAAGTCGCATTTGAAAAACCCGTCTCATTCAGCATAGACTTCGATGGAACCGTCGCTCCGGTCGGGATGTCCGGCGCCATGAAAAAACTCGACGTCATCGACAATGCGAAAGTATCCCGGATAGTCGACAGATGCACATCGGACACCGACCTCAAAGCCGGCGATGCCGCCCGGATCATGTTCGAGAACGGAACCGATGTCTACAAAATCACCAACCTCCTGACAGCAGGTCTCCTCGGCGTAAAACGCCGGGTCGTTCCCACCCGCTGGGCGATAACCGCGACGGACGATATGCTCTCCTCCTCATACAAACGCGATGTCGTCCGGATGCCGGCATTACCTGAGTATCAGGTATTCTCCGGAACACTCTACGGCAATACGCTCTGCTTCATCCTCATACCCGCAAACGACTGGCGCTTCGAGATGCTCGAACGCTGGCAGAAACACTCTCTCTGGTCGGAAAACGAGGATACAATAGTCGTTGACGGGGAGAAAGGACTCACCAAATCCACATACTCCCCCATTGCCGGAGCCTACTACTCGGCACGTCTCGCCGTGCTCGAATATCTGAAAAGCATCGGACGATGCGCCCGGGTAATCTGCATCCGGGATATCTCCGGCGAATACTGGGCACCTCTCGGGACATGGGTCATCCGGGAATCGGCCCGCAACTCGCTTGCCGGCAGCCCTGACAAACTCGGCACCCTGAGCGAAGCACTCACCTCCGCATCACAAAAACTCGGCACGTCATTCTGGATTTCAAGACTGGGACTCCTGAAAGACATCAGACAGCAAAAGACTCTCTCCGAGTTCTGAAGAAAGTATCTTTCATATATTTTTTAACGATAAACATATTCATGAATATTAGTAATGTGAGTCACAGGAATATTTTCACCCGGAACATACAGACGGCCGGCATCGCAAATGTCAATCTCTCAAACATCAAAACAGGTAAAGTAAGTGCGATACGCTTTTCCACTCTGGATGCCATTTGTGATGTGCTGGATTGCCAGCCGGGCGACATCCTGGAGTATCAGCGGACGAAAAAGGAGGATCCATGAAAGCAATTGTTTACGAATCTAACACAGGATTTACCCAGAAATATGCCTTTATGCTGAGCGAAAAGACCGGACTGCCAGTGTATCTTCTGGAGAATGCAAAGGATGAACTGAACAAAGGCGACGAGGTGTTCTTCCTCGGATGGATTTGTCAGGATAAAATCCGCGGATATCCGAAAGCCGCAAAACTCTATTCGGTGAAAGGTATCGCCGCTGTCGGCATCAGGTGTCAGGATGAGACGACGATCCCTCAGTTGAAAAAGAAGAACCGGATTATGGATATTCCGCTCTTTTATCTGCAGGGAGGGGTTGCCCCGGAGAGACTGAGCATCGTCAAGAGGAGGATTCTTGAAATGACGGCACAGAGCCTGCAAAAAACCGTTGAGAAAAAGGAAGGGGACAGAAAAGTAATCAATGTTATCTGGAGCGGCGGGGATTTTATTAAAATGGAGAATCTGAATGAGATTCTCGCATTCATCGGGGAAAACCCGAAGTAATTTTTTCAGGTATTTTCCGGGTGTATATTCAGTCTTACACGGCCGGACCTGACTTTGTCAGGACAACCCGCCACGTTCTCCCCCCGTACGTCAGGGAATCCCAGACTGCGGTTTTCGATACATTCCCGGTTCCGGTATCTGCTGTATACATATATGTTGTTTTACCCGAAGGGGTGGACGCGACCAGAGTGGTCATTTCGATAACGGACGCATAGTCCGGGTTCGTCAGAAGATTTACTCCTGCTTCCGACACGTCCGGATCATAGACCTGGACACCATCCGTCTCCATAACCCAGAGATTATACCCGTCTTCTGAAACTTTCTGCTGTTCTGCTCCGAAGAGTCTGTACGGGTCAAAACTCAGACTGATATATCCTGCATACTCTCCCCCGATTTCGACCGGCACTGAAAAAAGATATGCCTCCATACCGTTTTCGAGCTGCATAAACTCAGAAACATACACATCCTGATTGAGAAATGTCTCTTTATCCGGCGGGTAGCTGCTTAGATCAGTCCCGAGTGCCCCGTGGATATTATCCGGATACACTGCCAGAACGATTCCCCCCTCATCAGCTATCAGCAGGTCATGTGTCAGCGATGTTCTCTGATAAAGGGTTGCAAGAGCCTGCCGTCCGTTATCGGCGGTCGGGTTCTCTGCAAATGAATCCGCGGCGAGCTGAGCCTCCTCGGTTGTTGTATCCAGTGTATCTGTAAGGGACAGTATTGTGTTCTGGAGAACCTCTTCCTGGGTAGGAGGGTCATTCACGCATCCGGCGGACAAACAGACTGCAGTGAGAAGAAACACGACCGCAAACAGCAGAGGAATTTTCCGATTCATAGTATCTTCTCATCCGGGAAAATAATTAAACATATCGTCATAAAAGAGAGGAAAATCAATAGTCACGGAATGGGAAGAATCATTCTTCCTTATTCTGTGTCGAATACCTGCGGGTCAGACTCTCCATCGTTTCAATCTCGGAGACATCCTTATCGTCCCGCAGCCTGACAAAACGCGGGAACCGGAGAGCATAGCCTGCCGCATAGTTTGTGCTCTTCTGCAGTTCGGCATACCCTACCTCGAACACCACATCCTGCTCGAAAAAGACCGTCTTTCCCTTTTCGGAAATGATTTTGTCTTTGAACAAATCATACAGGGTGGCAAGCATCGAATCATCGATACCTGTCGCCACGCGGGAAATTTCCAGAAGCCTGCCGGTTTCATCCTGACATGCGAGAAGGAACGAACCAAACATCTTCGCCCGCTTTCCTTCGCCCCACTCGGCCCCGGTCACAACAAGGTCGATTGTGTCGACTTCCGGTTTGATCTTTATCCAGTATTTTCCGCGGTTTCCCGGAAGATACGGGGAATCAAGGACTTTGAGCATCATACCTTCGTTTCCGCGGTCGAGAGATTCCTGATAGAATGTTCCGAGTTCGTCGACCGAGTCGCTCACAATCTGCGGGGCGACATAATCGGTCAGCACTGATTCGAGAATCTCCCGGCGCCGGGTAAACGGCAGATCTATCAGAGTTTCCCCGTCGAGAACCAGGATATCGAACACCCGCGGATAGAGAGTGACCGCATCTGTGGCGCCGCCGATGTCATGCTTTCTCCGGATTCTCCGGAGAACGGTCTGGAAAGGCATGGGTTTTCCATTCATAATCGCAATGACCTCCCCGTCAATAATGACATCATGGGTCGTCGCTTTTATGAGCATCTCTACAACATCCGGAAGGGATGCCGTCATCTCCTCCAGGCGTCTGGAATAAATCGCACCTTTCCCGTCGATTTTGTGGAACTGGAAACGGCTCCCGTCATATTTATTTTCGGCAGCGAGTTTCCCGTGTGTCGCGACCATATTGGTAATCGAGCCCTGCTGGGCGAGCATCATTTTCACCGGGCGGAATATCGTGATGCGAACCTCAGAGAGGCGTGCCGGGTCGGTTTTTGCCAAAACCGCCACCTGTCCCAGATCGTTAAGTGCCTGGTGGGCATGTTCGACAACCTCCGGGGAGACGCCGAATGCTTTTGAGACCGCGTCCTTGACAACGCCTTCGCCTACTCCGATCCGCATCTCTTCGAGCATAAGCCGGGCGAGATATCTTCCTTCAAGCGGGGTCGCGTTTGACAGAAGATACTGGGCGGACCGGAGCCTCTCCTGCTGGGTGCGCCGTCCCGAGGTCTTCGCCATCAGGAGAAAACGGTTATACACATCAAGGAGATTCAGCTCTTCGGAAAAGAACATTGTCTGTTCGCGTTTTTCAAGCAGGGTCTCGACGACTTTCCCGACATCGCCGGCATTATTTATCGCCGTTACTACATAGCTCCGCTTTTTTCCGATTACGTACGCGAGGGCATCATACAAAAGAGA
>DATESH010000095.1:0-15504 GCA_035270965.1 Methanocorpusculum sp. | reverse complement strand
CTATCTCCCTCTTCAGTATCTGGAACAAGATCATACCTGATTCCGGAACTGATGAAAACATGTTTGACTTTTCTCATTGCCGAGACATTCCTGAGGAGTGAGAGCTGCTCGGTTGTGCCCATTTTCAGGGACGGGCAGGTCGTGCAGTTTTTGTCCAGACAGGCCCCTGCCTTATCCCATTTTGCACAGTGACAGGCATACATATTCGCTGAAGGTCCGCCCAAATCGGAAATGGTTCCTTTAAACTCAGGCATTTTTGTAATCATTTCCACCTCTCTGAGGATGGATGCTTCGCTTCGCGAAACTACTTCTTTTCCCTGGTGGTGAGAGATTGCACAAAAAGAGCAGGCGCCAAAACACCCGCGGTGAGTCGTAATGGAAAACTGAATCGGGGTGAGTGCGGGAATCGGTTCAGTGTAAAAGGGGTGCTGTTTTCTGGCGTAGGGAAGCTCGTAGATTGTGTCAAGTTCTTCTGATGTCAGAATACGTGCCGGAGGATTCTGGACGATGACCGTTTTCGGATGGGGCTGAATCAGCGTATCTCTTGAAAGATACTGGATTTTGAATGCCTCAGCGTATGTTTTTTTATCTTCAACTGCAGGGTATGCCGGAAGTATTGTTCCTGCAGGCGGGTTTTCCCGGAATTCTGCTATACTTATTGTATAGCAAGTCCCGTTGATATTTCTGAGGTCTGCAACTTTTTCACCTTTTTTGAGGCGTGATGCTATTTCGATGAGCTGAAGTTCGCCCATTCCATAGACGAGAAGTGAGGCGGGAGCGTCGGCGAGTATCCCCTGTCGGACAGAATCGCTCCAGTAGTCGTAGTGAGCGAGACGTCTGAGACTTGCCTCGATTCCCCCGATAATTATCGGGGTGTCTTTGAACAGACGGTGGAGCGTATTTGTGTATACAATAGTGGTTTTATCCGGGCGGGTGGGTTTTCCTCCGGGTGAGTATGCATCGTCGTGCCGGCGTCTGAGTGCCGGGGTGTAGGCACTTACCATCGGATCAACGGCTCCCGGAAGTACAGCAAAGAAGAGGTTTGGTTTTCCGAATTTTTTGAAATCGGTTCCTTCCCTGTCTTTCCAGTCAGGCTGACTTATGACGGCGACGGAAAATCCTGCGTTGACCAGTGTTCTTCCGAGGAGGGCGGCGGCAAATGAGGGGTGGTCGACATATGCATCGGCTGAGACAAGAATGATATCGGGTTTTTCCCAACCTGTTTTTTTCAGTTCTTCCACTGTCATTGGAAGATAACCCGGTTGGTCAAGTATTTTTCCGGAGGATATTATAGACATTGTTACCTCTAAAATAGGCGTTGCGGGGGGATTAAGGTTCATGATAATTACCAGTCATGGTAAACGTCTCCAATCGTTAAGTATATTATTTTGTGTGTCAATTATACGAGGTAATGAAGTGTCGGATGTACCGATACTTCAGGACACACAAGCAGAGATATAATATATCTCTCATATATACCACCACACACCAGCATCCCTGATTCCCTGTACCCACACCAACGCAGGGAATTGGGGTTGTTTTAGGGATTTTTCAGTTATTTCTCTTTTGTAGAGGTTACGGTAACGGAAACTATATATTACATTATGTAAAACATATTGTACGTCCAAGACTCAGGCGGGTCTCTGAGTTGCCTGGTCTTGAGCGCACAAAACAGAAAAAGCAGAATCGGATTTTTTTCACATCATATACCACCAACACCCAGGCAGCTTTAAATCCCATCCCACACCATCAAAAGGGATTTCTGGCTGTTCATTTTTTATTGAATTATTTATATTCTCTCTTTCTTAGTATGTGGTTAATGATAAACTATTTATTGCAGTATGTAATAAGTAATATTACTGAAGATTCAAACAGATTAGTTAGTCTGGTCTTCAGCACACACACACAAAACAGGAAAAAACAATCAGATTTTTTCTCATACCACCTACATAAATGCCCCGTCCCTACCCCACACACCATGGGACGGGGTTTTCTTTTACAAATCATTATCTTGTTCAATATACATATGGTAAGATAGCTAATCCATGAGAAAGAATACATTCTATATAATCAGTGGTCTTTTTGCCGTGTTGCTTCTTCTTTTGTTCTGGTTCTCTATTCAGTTCTCCAATCCGGTAATCATTGCGGTTTCGTTTGTAATAGTGGCGGTTCTATTTTTCGTTATGAAAAGGCGTGTTACCGATATTGTTGAGGATGAACGATCTTTTCTGATAGAAATGAAATCTGCATCTGCGACTATTAAAGCGGGTGTTGTTCTTTTTGTTACGGTGAATCTGGCAACTGTGGTATATGTGTTCAGCGGCCCTCTGGGTTTTCACATACTGACCTATAATCGTCCCATAAATCCGATAGTACCGGGAGGTATTGAATCGGTTCCGTATTTCCCCGTGCCGCCTGAGACTATTCCAATTGCCGAACTGGGGTCTTTTGCCGTTATACAGCTTAGTCTTATTGTGATGATTCTCTTCATATATATTGGCTTCCGGTTTTATTACGCCCGTAAATTCGGGACATGGGATGACGATGAAGAATAAAATCAAGGTATACCGGGCAATGCACGATCTTACACAGGATGCTCTTGCAAAGGAACTCGGTGTTACCCGCCAGACGATTCTTGCAATTGAAAAGGGTAAGTATGATCCGTCGCTTGAGCTGGCTTTTCGAATTTCCCGATATTTTAAGACCACAGTTGAAGAGATTTTTACCTACGACTAAAAAAATTTAAGAAAAATATTTTTATCCGATTACTATTACAACGTCACCGTTTTCTTTGAGGCCGAGCGCGTCACGAAGCTGGGTTCCTGAGATTACTTCGATGATTTCTTCGGAGTGATGGGTTCTGCCTGGCACTACTATTGCGCAAGAGACTCCTGAGATTGTACATTTTATGCAGCGTGCTTCGCCAAACATCCTGTGTTCATCTTTGAATCCGGGGACGATGGTCCATTCAAGAGAATCCATCCGTTTTCTAATCAGGACGCTTTGTGGGTTAAGTTTTACATTGAGCGTGCCTGGATAGGGTACAAACCCGCAGAGTTTTTCGAACTGTTCCTGGTAATGCGGGATAGACATATAGTATCTTCCTTCGCCCACTCCGGATGTCACAATCCCGGTAAGAATGTACTGCTCGTCTTTCACATTGAATATTTTGCAGTATTCGGCAAATTCACGACGGAGATTCTCCTCACCTGCTTTTGTTACGAGAACAAACTGACCTGTTGACTCGGCCGTCCTGGAAATCATCTGCGTTTTTTCGAGCGACTGAAGTCGGCGTGACGCGGTCTGCTGGCTGATTCCAAGCTGGTCTCCGAGCGTCTGTGTGGAAAGACGAACCGGACCTTTGCAGCCTCCCATGAGGGCAATGCGCCGCAGACAGGCTGTATCCTCAGCATCTATTGAAGACATGATACTCAATATTGGATTGATATATATTTATGAGTTGGTATATGATTGTTTCGTGTATTGACGAACTTGACAATCAACTTTTTATGTAAGCAACGAAATATACTTTAGTATGAAGCCCGTACTTCGCCAGCAGCTTGCTGAAAAGATGGCAGGCGAGATTACCCTTTCGGACTCACCAGGAAAAGCACTGAAAAAATGGCGTACAAGTTTTCAGATAGCCCCGGGTGTACTTGCAGTTCATCTCGAGATTTCTCCTTCTGTAATTAGTGATTACGAAAGCGGAAGGAGAAAAAGTCCCGGAACGGGTGTCGTTGGAAAAATCGTGGACTCGCTTCTTGACATTGACGAGCAAAATGGTGGAACCTACATCAAAAAGTATGGAAAACTCCTTTTCTCGGAATACGATGATGAGGTCATTTATGATATTCATGATTTCGCCGCATCCGTTCCCATTAAAGAGTTGTCTGACCTTATTGAATGTAAACTCATTTGTGGAGAACTCACCACTCAGATTTTCGGATATACTGTTGTAAACAGTCCGAATGCCATCCTGAACCTTTCGCCGACTGAGTTCAACCGCATTTACGGATGGAGTACTGAACGTGCCCTGATTTTCACGGATATTTCAACAGGAAAATCCCCAATGATTGCAATCAGGGTAACGCCGTTCAAACCACCGTATGTTATCCTTCAGGGGATAGAAAAGGAGGATGTTCACCCTCTCGTCAAAATGCTTGCAGAAAAAGATCATATAACTGTTCTCTCTACGTCTTTGGACGTTCAGGAGATAGTTACTCGTTTAAGGAAAACCCAATGGTAGGAATTATCACGTACGGGGCATACATCCCCCGTTTCAGAATTAAAATTGAAGAGATTGCCCGTGTCTGGGGAGCAAACTCCGCGGAAATTACCGGGGGTCTTGGTGTTTTTGAAAAATCAGTTCCTGATTATGATGAGAATGCAGCTACTTTCTCAGTCGAGGCTGCCCGCTCCGCTCTTTTGCGGCGTCCGGTCGACCCTGCCGAAATCAAGGCTGTGTATGTTGGTTCAGAGTCACACCCATATGCTGTGAAGCCAACCTCAGTTACTGTCGGAGAGGCAATCGGTGCCACTCCGGTTATGACGGCAGCTGATTATGAGTTCGCCTGTAAGGCAGGAACTGCCGCAATCCAGACCGCAATGGGTCTGGTTTCATCAGGAATGATGAAATATGCTCTTGCAATCGGTTCGGATACCGCTCAGGGAGCTCCCGGAGATGCGCTTGAATATACAGCGGCCGCTGGAGGGGCAGCTTTCCTAATAGGAAATGATGACCCGATTGCGGTCATTAATGATACCTGTTCCTATTCAACCGATACCCCTGACTTCTGGCGTCGTGAAGGAGAGACATATCCCCAGCACGGCGGCAGATTCTCCGGTGACCCTGGTTACTTTAAACACGTTTTCGGCGCTGCAAAGATGATGATGGAACTTAGTGGAACAAAGCCATCGGATTACACATATGCGGTTTTCCACCAGCCTAACGCAAAGTTCCCGCAGAAAGCTGCACATCAACTTGGTTTCACTCCGGCGCAGATTAAAGCAGGGTTGTTAGTCCCGTACCTCGGGAACACCTATAGCGGTGCCGTCCCTCTTGGACTATCTGCGATTTTGGATGTGGCAAAACCCGGAGACCGGATTTTTGTTACAAGTTATGGTAGTGGTGCAGGGTCTGATGCCTTTGATATCACTGTGACAGATGCGATTCTGGATAAAATCGATCGGTCTCTTGCTCCTTCTGCCCAGCAGATGCTTGCCAAAAAGAAGTATGTTGACTATGCGGTATATGCCCGGCACAAGGGCAAAATCCGGATGTGAGGCTGATCATGAGAGATGTAGCAATAATTGGAGCAGGAATCACAAAATTCGGTGAAAGATGGGACACGTCTTTCCGTGACCTTTGTACAGAAGCGGGAATTGCCGCAATTGAGGATGCAAATGTAACGGGCGAACAGATTGATTCGTTGTTTATCGGATCAATGTCTGCCGGTCGTTTTATCGAGCAGGAGCATGTAGGGGCACTAGTTGCCGATTACGTAGGACTTGGGGGAGAGCTTCACACTCCTGCAACCCGCGTTGAGGCAGCCTGCGCTTCCGGCGGTCTTGCATTTCGTCAGGCAGTAGCTGCGGTTTCATCAGGAATGTCTGATGTGGTCGTTGCGGCAGGAGCTGAGAAGATGACCGATGTCGGAGATGCAACGGATGTATTAGCCGGAGCAGCTGATCGTGAATGGGAAAGTTTTGCCGGTGCAACGTTCCCTGGTCTATATGCTATGATTGCATGCGACTATATCCACAAATATGGTTTGACCCGTGAGCAGCTTGCACAGGTTGCTGTGAAAAACCATTATCATGGAGCAAGAAATCCATATGCCCAGTTTCAGAATGAAATCACTTTGTCAACTGTGATGAACTCGACGCTCGTAGCCTCTCCTCTGAGGCTTTTTGACTGCTCGCCGGTATCTGACGGAGCCGCTGCAGTCATAATTTGTCCGCTGGAAAGAGCACACGAATTTACCGACACGCCCATTAAAGTTCTCGCTTCGGCTCAGGCAGGCGACACGATTGCACTGCACGACCGCCCTGACTTTTCGACGATGGGTGCCACGGTTGCCGCAGGAAACTCGGCTTTCCGCCAGGCAAAACTTGAACGGAAAGATATTGACTTCGTGGAAGTCCACGACTGTTTCACAATCGCTGAGATTTGTGCAATTGAGGATCTTGGCTTTGTTCCGAAGGGAACTGCCGGTAAATTTACTGAAGAGGGAGAAACCCATCTTGGAGGCAAGCTGCCGGTAAATACCTCAGGTGGTCTGAAGTCATGTGGTCATCCTGTAGGAGCCACGGGTATCAAGCAAATCTGGGAAGTTGTCCAGCAGCTTCGTGGCGAAGCGGGCAGACGCCAGGTTGAAGGAGCAGAAATTGGTATGACACAGAATGTCGGAGGAACCGGCGCAACGGTTGTTTCCCATATTTTCGGGAGGGTGTAAATGACAGTTGCACGATTCTGGAGAGAAATACCCCAGAGATATAATCTGGTCGGTACGAAATGCGAAACATGCGGAGCGGTGTTTTTCCCGCCAAGAACTCTTTGTCCCCACTGCCGCAGGGATGGAAAAATAGTTCCCTGCAAGTTTTCGGGTAAAGGTAAGGTCATGACCTATTCGGTTATTCACGCTGCAAGTGTTCAATACTCTGATTTGAAACCCTATGTTCTCGCCATCATCGAACTGGAAGAGGGAACCCGGGTTACCTCTCATGTCATCTGCGAACCTGAAGACGTCTATATTGGTATGCCGGTAAAGTCAGTGTTCCGCGTACTGGATCGCGAGGGTCCGGATGGCATTATCCATTATGGAACGAAGTTCATTTCCGATGCTTGAATAGTAACTATCCCCTTTTTTTTAGAAATTCAGTCGTTTCCTAAACAATGTTCAGTATGCTTATTCTATAGGGTATATTCTCTTCATTGCCAAACTTAAAAAAACAGTAAAATGACATTATCATCCTAATATAACTAAATTAATGCGACTATTATTATACTATTTTCATAAGAATCAATAATTTCCGGCGATACTTTTATCTGTTCATAACTATGATTATTCAGCAAGAGAAACGTCAAAACCTGTATTTTTGAATGATAATTCAGTGGGAGTAACGGTGCCCTGACAAAAAATGACTAGGTGTGTGTATGAATAAGAAAATCAGTTATTGTACGTGTCTGCTTCCCGGCGGGAAACAATTCACACATAGGAAAGACGATGCAGTATCTCCGGTAATCACGACAATCTTAGTCATTGCACTTGTATTGGTAATAGTAGTAATCTGCAGATTCGTGATTCCGGGTGATAATCTTACATCTCCTTACATTAACGGAGTAGGTACTTCCCAACAGCAAACCGATCTCTCACCACAATTCTCAGGCACCGAAGATATTTTTGGTCAGGGTTATGTGCTGACTTGGAACGGCAGTACAAATGCAGAAGGTTATATTTCCTATGTTACTCCTCCTCTCCCGCCTTCACCTGCACAATTATTTTTCCGGAATAACCCGGATACTGCAAATATATCGGGTAATGGTGTGATTACGACTGGGGTAATTGACAAGCTAAAAACATATTGTTACAGTGAGACCAGAGAGGCGTTTGAGGCACATCACAGTTATTGGCAAATGGGTATTGAGACTCCGGTTAACTGGGTTGGCTGTCTGGATGGTTGCATAATGAAATCATCTGATGGAAAGTATTGGATTGGAAATTATGGTGCCGGGCAACGCTGCATATATCGTGCTGACTCGTTTAGTGGCTATACATTTAATCAAATGATAGACTATTTTAGTAAAATTCAGCTTCAGGTGGATAAGATTTATCTCTTAATGAATGATACCGGCAAATTCAGCGAACCTATAACGGTCGGATCCCTGTATCAAAATAAAAATGGTGAATTATATATTTACAGAGGTTCCGCTCCAACCGATACATTCGAATTTACTGATGCTGACTGGATAAAAGCACACTGCGCCCCTAATGAATAAATTAATGGATGTATGCACCTGATGGGTCTATATCGGGTTGCCGGTTAAGTCCGTGTTACGGGTAATGAACCGCGCGAGGATTTGTATGGGGTCATTTATTATTGGATGAATGTCGTTCCTGATATATGATAAATTTTTACCTCATTTTTTTAAGAATCATTATAATCTTGTCTAAATAAAAAATTATACAACAATATCATTATATACCTGTATTTATCACAATTTATGTGGTGCCAAGTATTAACTAGTTAAATCAGGTGTGTGTATGAAAAAAGAAAAAAAATATTGTGTGTGTCTGATTACTGAGAGGAATCGATGCATTCATAGGAAAAATGATGCCGTATCTCCGGTTATCGGAACAGTATTGCTCATTGCACTTGTTGTAATTATCATTGCAATTTGTGCATCAGTGTTTATGATTAATAGTGTTGTTGAAACTCCGTATATTACCGGAGTGAGTATTTCCCAACAGGAAAACACTATTCTTATCACTTATTTGGGTGGAGATTCCATTGAAGGATCTAATCTGAAAATCATGGCTGATGATTTCGATGTTTCGTCACTTTGCACCGGTCTCGATGGTGTTTTTGGTCCGGGCTCTGTGCTGGCATGGGACAGCAAAGCATTTTCTGTAGATTATGTCTCTGTTGTTGCAGTGAATCCGTCTACTTCATCGGAACAACTCATCGTCCAGAAAAATGTAAATAAAGATGGAGAATTGAGCATCGGTGAGAGTACTTCTAAAGTAATTAAGACACTTAATGAGAATTTTAAGGTTTATGGTAACATAAGTGATATTGATGGTGACTGGATCTGGAATGAGAATGTGATGTATTATGTGCCTCTTGATGGTCATATACTGACATATGGTGGTATTTATTGGATTGTAACCGATCGTAATTCTAAGATGTATAAGAAGGATATTGTAAATAAAGATTTTACTCAAGTGATAATAGGGATTCCCTATAAACTTCAGATTAAGGTTGATATGATTTATACCATCGATAACTCCGGTGTAATTAATGGAGAAGTATCACAAGGAGCTCTTTGTCAGAACGGTAATCGTATATATGTTTACAAAGGGTCAAATCCGACACATACATTTTGGACTGGTGATAATGTCAACTGGGAGTTGTGTTGTAAAAAGTAGTATCAGCTGCAGATGCAAGGAACCGGCACTATAAATCAAAATCAAAACAGTGACGGCATAAATTATTTTTTTTGTGAGTCTGCCTGATGTCGTATGCAAAGCATAGACGAGCGGTCCCGTTGACCCCTTTCTCATTATGTCAGTTAGATGGGTGTTCCGGGTAATAAACCGCAAAGATTTGGAAGCTGTCGTTCATTACGGAATCTGGTTCAATTCCTCTGTAAAACAATAAAAAAATCAATACTGCCTATTATTGCTGCATTACTAAGCGAGTATCACCGATATCTCAATCTGATTGACAACATGCATACTATTATCTTAAATCCGACGCGCTTATTTTTTCTCGGGAAATCTCCGTGTTTCAGTGATATCAGATTTCCATATCCCGTTTTTATCTCCCTGACATGAATAATTATGCCTCCTTCTTTGCCTTGGACAAAAAGAAATCCGGTCACTTGAAGAAGATAATTTTATCTGCGATATGCCCTTCCAACTCCGGACAAAACACCCTGACCGTGACCCTCTCTCTTAATAACAACGGCTTATCCCGCTTTGTTCTGCTCACCTGAAAGAATATTGTTTTATCTATTTCACCTGACGAAAATATATAACAATAAATTATTTTCATGATGACATGTTTTGGTTGTATTTCTTCTTGCTCAAATTGAAATGATTAATATTGTTGAATGTCTATACTTTCAACAAGTGATTCATATGTACTCTCCGGACCTCATTGCCATACTCATTTTGCTGCTTGTCCCGGTTTGTGCCGCTATTATACTAGCGGTCTGCAAACCCGACATCATCCGAAATGTCATTGTAGGCATAACCTCGGTCGTCATAATCGGGACATCGCTCTTCCTCGCATGGAATGCCTGGCTTGCCCCAATATCCGTGTCGATTGAGAATGCTGAATGGATCAGCACCCTACTGATCATCGTAGAACTCGCAATAGCCCTCATTATTCTGGGACTCTCCATCAAATACCGTAAAATCCTCCCGATGATTCTGTCATCAGTCCAGTTCATTTTACTTATTATTCTTGAGATGTACAGCGCGGGAAGAACACTTGTGACCCAGACGTTTATTATAAACAACCTGTCATTAGTGATGATTCTGATTATCGGAATTATCGGCACGCTGATTTGTGTCTATGCACTCGGTTACATGAAAGATTACCATGAACATCAGACCGGGGTTCCAAACCGCAAACGTTACTTTTTCGCCCTGATGTTTCTCTTTCTCTCGGCGATGTTCGGGATTGTCATCTCAAACAGCCTATTGTGGATACTGTGTGCCTGGGAAATCACAACGCTCTGTTCATTCCTCTTAATCGGATACTCAAAAACTCCGGAAGCGATTATCAACTCGTTCCGTGCAGTCTGGATGAACCTGGTTGGTGGAATTTCCTTTACACTTGCACTAATATATCTGTTGTATATTCCGTCCCCGGTAAATCTTCTCTCAGTAACTGGAATGCTCTCCTATCCAGGAGCTGCAGAAGTCCTTACCATACCGCTGGCTCTGATTGCCCTGGCAGGATTAACAAAAGCTGCTCAGATGCCGTTCTCAACCTGGCTCACTGGTGCAATGGTTGCCCCGACTCCTGTATCTGCTCTTCTCCATTCGAGTACGATGGTTAAAGCCGGTGTATATATTCTGGTGCTTTTTGCCCCGCTCTTTATGAATACCTGGGTTGGTATTGTGCTTGCCCTGATCGGAGCATTCACCTTCGTCGCAACTTCTGCTCTTGCAATATCCCAGAGTAACGCAAAGAAAGTACTTGCCTACTCCACAATAGCAAACCTCGGACTGATTACCGCGTGTGCCGGAATCGGAACTCCAGAAGCAGTCACGGCAGCCATCCTCCTGATCATCTTCCACGCAGTCGCCAAGGCATTACTCTTCCTCTGTGTAGGTGCAGTTGAACACAAAATCGGCAGCAAAGATATCGAAGATATGGATGGACTCCTTGTCCGTCTCCCCCTCCTTGCAACCATGATGGTAATTGGTATCAGCGGCATGTATCTTGCTCCGTTTGGTATGCTTATCTCCAAATGGGCGGCACTCGAAGCATTCCTCACAGCCCCGCTTGGTGTCGTGTTTGTCTCGCTACTTGCCTTTGGAAGTGCCTTTACCATCTTCTTCTGGACCAAATGGCTTGGAAAACTATTCATGAGAATGAACAAACCACCAGCAGAAAAAATTGCTCTTCACTTCTCTGAGAAGTTATCCGTAATAGTAATGGGTGTACTTGTTTTAGCCTGCTGTATCGGATTCCCGGTTATCGTCTCAGGTGTGATTAACCCCTATCTCGACAGTATCTATCCCTTCTTCATTTCCGGGGGAATGGAGCTCTTCTCCTCCGCAAATATCATACTGATCGGTTTGATGGGTTTTGTCCTTGTACTTCTTGTGCTTGGTGCTATCTTCGGATCTAAAGCAGGAAAGGAGCTCCCGCCCTACATGAGCGGGTGTGCTATTGACAGTGAAGGAAGATTCCTTGGCTCTCTAGGTCTCTACAGGGAGGCAAAAGCCTCGAACTACTACCTCGAAGAATACTGCGGGGAGGCAAAACTCCTTAAGCCTTCGTGGGTAATCTCCATTATCTTAATTGTAATTATGCTTGCTTTAGGTATTCTTGGGGTGACAATATGAACATTCTAATGTCAATTATTGGGGCGGTCTTATTCCTGCTTCTTGCCCCACTGATCGGCGGACTTCTTATGGGGTGTGACCGTGTTCTGACAGCTCATATGCAGTCCAGAGTCGGCCCTCCGATTCTCCAGCCGTTTTACGATGTAGCCAAATTATGGCATAAGGAAAAAGCGTTCACCAGCCCAGTTGAAATGATTTTCACGACTGCATACCTTGTTCTGATGGCGTTTTCCGGAGCACTGATTGCGATGGCAGGAAACATCCTGTTAGTCGTCTTTGCTCTGGCACTAGCCCACACGTTCCTGGTTCTCGCAGCCTACTCTGCGAACGCTCCATTCTCTAATATCGGAGCTGAGCGTGAACTACTTAGTGTCATGATTGCAGAACCAGTTCTGATTCTGCTGGCTGCAGGATTCTACCTGGTAACCGGCAGTTTCCAGATACTTGATCTGTTCAAACTGAATGTTCCGGCAATCGTTTTCATGCCCGGTATCTTCATTGCACTCGGTTTAGTTGTAATACTCAGACTCAGAAAGTCTCCGTATGATATTTCAACCTCAGAGCATGCTCACCAGGAACTGGTCAAAGGTGTGACCACTTCCTTTTCGGGAAAGAGTCTTGCTAAAGTTCAGATTGCCCACTGGTATGAGATGATTCTTCTCATTTCATTGTCACTTCTCTTCTTCGCACGTCAGCCTATATTTGCGGCCATTACGGTCATCGTAGGTTTTGTTCTTCTGCTTGTGATTGACAACATCTTCCCGAGAGTTACCTGGAAGATGACGCTGAAAAGTATCTGGCTTGTCACCCTTTTCTTAGGTGTGTTAAACCTCGTATTACTTGGTATATTTGGAGTTTTATTATGACGTCTACATCAAAATCCCCCTGGATCCTCCATTATAATGCATCGAGTTGTAACGGTTGCGATATTGAAATTCTGGCCGCCCTGACACCGGTTTACGATGTTGAGCGGTTTGGCATTATCAATACTGGAAACCCGGCACACACAGATATTTTTCTAGTGACCGGTGGTGTAAACGAGCAGAATAAAGTGGTTCTGAAAAATCTTTATGATCAGATTCCCGAACCGAAAGTTGTAGTAGCTGTCGGAATCTGTGCTACGAGTGGCGGGGTTTTCCGTGACTGCTACAATATATCCGGCGGAGTCGACACCATTATCCCGGTCGATGTGTATGTTCCCGGATGTTCAGTTCGTCCAGAATCTCTCATTGAAGGAATTGTCAAGGCTATTGGTATCCTGGAACAGAAACGTGCAGCTATGGAGAAAACAAAATGAATATGGAAATTAATTCAATAAATGTTGCCGATGTTCCAAGCATTGGTGCTAAGATGAAAAGCGGCGGGTATCGTTTGGTTGTTATTACCACCACTCCCGCTCCCGAAGGCTACTTTATAACGTATTCATTCGAAAAAGAATACAAGCTTGAGCATTATCGGCTATCTGTGGAGGAGGGTACGAAGATTCCGTCGATTGGACCGTCTTATGGCGGGGCATTCGTCTATGAAAATGAAATTCATGACCTCTATGGATTTACATTTGAAGGAATGACTCTTGATTTCAAGGGTACGTTCTTCAAAACGTCAATACCGTTTCCTTTCAAAAAGAAAGAGCAGCCGGCACCTACCGTTACCGTTGTTAACAAGGAGACTAAAGAATGACTGGAAAACAAACAATAATCCCGTTCGGACCCCAGCATCCGGTTCTCCCCGAGCCGATTCATCTGGATCTGGTTGTTGAAGACGAGCGCGTTGTATCAGCGATTCCTTCAATCGGCTACGTGCACCGCGGGCTTGAAAGCCTGGTGGATCGTCGGGAATATCAGGACTTCGTATATCTTGCCGAACGTATCTGCGGTATCTGCAGTTTCACTCACTCCTCGACGTTCTGTCAGGGCATCGAAGGTATGATGGGAATCGATGTGCCTCCAAGGGCAACATATCTCCGGACAATGTGGGGAGAATACTCACGTATCCACAGTCATCTATTGTGGCTGGGATTGTTTGCGGATTCGCTTGGGTTTGAGAGTCTGTTCTATAATTCATGGAAGATTCGTGAGGCAATACTGAACGAGATGGAAGCCACGACCGGAGGTCGTATCATTCAGGGGGTCTGCAAGGTTGGCGGTGTCCGGCGTGATGTTACGCCGCAGTTCTTGTCTGAGATGGATAACCGTCTTGACGGTATCGAGGATGAGATGAAGGAACTGACAAATGTATTCCTGAATGATTACACATTGAAGAAGCGTCTGGTCGGGAAAGGAGTCCTTTCAAAAGAGGATGCCTATCTGCTGGGCACCGCCGGTCCGACAGCCCGTGGGAGCGGTCTTGAACATGATATTCGTTCAACTGGTTATCTTGCCTATGGTGATATCGGGTTTAAGCCTGTTGTAGAAAAAGATGGCGACGGTTATGCACGTTGTGCGGTTAGATGTAAGGAGTTGTTCCAGTCGGTAGAAATAATCCGTCGTGTCATAACGGATATGCCTTCCGGGGAAGTATCCGTTCCTGTAAAGGGTAACCCTGACGGGGAATATTTCAGCCGGTCTGAGCAGCCTCGTGGTGAGGTTATTCACTATCTGAAAGGCAACGGTACAAAGTATCTGACACAGTTCCGTGTGAGAACGCCTACTCTGGCGAACGTTCCGGCTCTTGTCTCAATCATAGGGGGCTGTGAGCTTGCGGATGTTCCGCAGATTGTTCTTACTATTGATCCGTGTATCGGATGCATGGAGAGGTGATCTGCCATGAAGATGCTGAAAACCATCATGAAACAGTTTTTCCACGAACCTATTACGACGAAGTTCCCGGAGGAGCCGCCGAGAAATTACGAGGGAACCCGTGGGCATCTGGTGTTCGATCCGTCAAAGTGTACGTCCTGTATGATGTGTATGAAGCGTTGTCCTTCGCAGGCGATTATCGTTGATCGTGCGGCAAAAACCTGGACAATTGATCTGTTCCGCTGTGTTATGTGCGGGAACTGTATTGATGTGTGTAAGTTCGGCTGTCTTTCAATGGAACGTGAGTATTCCAAGTCGGCAACTGTGGAAGAGCGGGGTGTGGTAAAATATGATATTACCTATGTGAAGCCGGAAAGACCGAAGAAGGAAGACCGGGAGTAATCCCGCCTGGTTTTATATTCCTATTTTTATATAGCTGGGAGTTTTTTTCCAAAATTACAGATGATATTATTCATCATCCCCATCAAATAATAATGCACATGCCTGACGGACTATCTGCCCCGGTAAAAGAACGATATTGGGAAATTGATGCAATACGCGGTTTTTCTCTCCTCGCGATGATAGTATTCCATACAATATTCATCCTCGGCGTGTTTAATCTCATTAACGGCGGTGTCTGGATCTGGATTTGTGGCTACATCCCCCTTGGGACAAGTGTCTTTGTCATCATCTCGGGAGTAGCTCTCATTCTCCGTCATGGACGCATGGCCGGCAAACCGCGTGGTCAATATTATCTCGCAATCGTCAAACGCGGAATTGAGGTAATTGTTATTGGAATCGCCATCGCTTTATCAGGGTCCCTCCTCATAAAAATGTTCATCGGTGACGGAAATTACATGTACTTCAACTTCCTCCAGATGATGGGGGTCTGCATGATACTCTGTATCCCCTTCCTTTGGCTCGGAAAATGGAATTTCATTCCCGCTGTATTCTTTATT